>CAMZNW010000082.1 GCA_947313935.1 uncultured Mollicutes bacterium | reverse complement strand
TTCTTATATTTTATATAGCGGAAAGCACTATTTCATTATTATTATATCATAATTACATACTTATGTCAATGATTTCAATTGTAATATTTTATGAATCTTGTCTAGTATGTGCAATTAATACTTCTCTAATTGATACTTCTTGAGGCATTTCATACATAAATAAAGCACTTTTAGCTATTTCTTTTGCATTTAAACTACTTCCACCCATTGTTTCATCAACCCAACCTTTATATCCTTCTACTATTTCTGTATTAGTAATATGTCCTAATAATTCAGTTTCAGCAGCACCAGGTGCAATTACTAAACAACGTACATTTGAACTTGCAACACTTTCTCTAATTGTTTCTGTTAAAGCATGTACTCCAAATTTTGTTGCACAATAAGCAGCATGATTTCCAAAAGTTTTTCTTCCAGCAATTGAGGATATATTTATTATAGTTCCACTTTGACGTGATTTCATTTGTTTTATTACTATTTGCATTCCATTTAATACAGCTACAACATTTACATTAATCATATCTTGCCATTCTTTTGGATCTTGTGTTTCAATATCACCAAGTAACATTACTCCTGCATTATTAATTAATAAATCAACTTCTCCGTATTTTTTTTCTGCTTCATTGATAGCTTTTTCAAAATCTTGATAATTACATACATCCACTCTTGATACCATACAATTTTCTAAATTATTATCTTCTACTAACTTATTTAACATATCAATTCTACGTGCTAATAATAATGTTGGATATCCAGCTTTTGAAAACATTATTGCCATTTCTTTACCAAAACCACTACTTGCACCTGTTATCACTACTAATTTTTTCATAATTTCTCCTTTTATTAAATTCATATTGTACTTTCTTTTATTTTTAAGTGAACTTTATTTTTTCTAACATTATACTTGATATAGGTATCGTAATTAGTATATCAATAATAGCTAAATATGTTAACAAATCAACAATTACCCCCATATTAGAATTAATAAATATACCACCTAACATTAAAATACCAAAATTAACTGCTCCATTTCCTTTTGCCATAAATGAATAAAATAAAAATTTTTTCTCTTGTTTTGTATAATTATCTTTTTTTAAGAAATAGATCCCAACTAAACCTTTTATTAAAATACCACCACACATAGTTATTGTAGATATTACTAAAATTTCTAAACTAAATAATTTTGTAATTACAATTGTTGCACCCAAAGTTATAAATATAATTGGAAATCCAAAATAATCTAAGTATTTATTTAATCTAATTGAAATATCATCTTTATCATTTTTATTATAAAAATTATTATATCCTATCCCAAACAAAAAGGCATTTAAACCATTTATTGCATAATCTAAATTTGATAATATCATAGTTATAATTATTGCTAATCCAACTACTATCATTGCTTTAATATTGGGATTAAATACAATTTTTGAAATTATCTTACTTATAATAATTCCACTAATACAAGCAATTAAAGATGAAAATATTATTAATACTATTATTTTTATAATTAATCCTATTGTAAAAATTGTAATAGCTACATTTAAATGAATCTGCCTAGAAATAATTGATAAAATAATAATTAAAAAAAAGCTAGTATATAAATCAATAAACGAAACTGATTCCATTAAAGGATTTATTTTATTTATACTAATATTTTTTGTTGAAATATTCTTTTTTGTAATTGGTAATATTACTGCTCCTGTTGACATACTTAAAAAAAGCATTACAATAACAGCATCAATTAAACTAAGATTTCTATTAAATTCTCCAGGTATTATTAGAGTTAATATAAATAAAACTATACCTATTATTATTCCTTCAGAATAACTTGGATAAAATGACAATTGAATAACTTTTTTTTTATTATTCTTAATTTGTCCTAAATTTAAACCAATTCCAGCACTTACAAATAAAATTATTAATGCTATCTTTCCGTTATATGCATTTAAATATTGTTGCATTATTTCATTTCCAAACAAATTTAAATTAATTAAACTTCCAAATATATTACTTTCACCAAATAACATTCCAAATATCAAATATGTTATTATCTTAGGAACTTTTAATACATTATTAATAATTTTTGCAAAAAATGATAATACTATTGCCATTATTAAAATTAAAATTAACATAAAACTCCTTTTAAACTTAATTTATAAGATATTTTAATCTATCGCTTCTTTCGGTCCTGTAATAATTTTACCATAAATATCTTGTAATCGAATTGGACCATGATAACGACTATCAAAACTATTATTTTGATTATCTCCTATTACAAAATATTCGTTGTTAGTTAATAAAAATTCTTGTTCTGGAATATCATCACTATCCCAGCTTTCAATTTCTTGATCATTAACATATAATGTTTTATCTTTTATTTTTACATAATCTCCTGATTTACCA
>CAMZNW010000081.1 GCA_947313935.1 uncultured Mollicutes bacterium | reverse complement strand
CAACTTGAACTGTTTTACCTAAATAATCTCCACGTCGTTCTGCTTCTATTACCTCTAAATATACACGTCCTGATGTTAATGAACATTGTTTTGTTAAATTTTGACCTAAAAACCGTTCATAATGACCAATATCTAAATCTGTTTCACCACCATCATAAGTAACAAAAACTTCTCCATGTTCTGTTGGAGACATAGTTCCCGGATCAACATTTAAATATGGATCACATTTCATCATATTTACTCTTAAACCTTGATCTTTTAATAAGCGGGCAACACTTGCAGAAATTATTCCTTTTCCTAATGAAGAAATTACTCCGCCTGTCACAAATATAATTTTTCCTTCTTGCATTTTTCTCCTTAACGATATTTTTTAATTTTATCCATTTCTCGTTTCATATCCCGTTCTTTTATCGTTTGTCGTTTATCATATATTTTTTTACCTTTAGCGATAGCTATTTCTACTTTAGCTAAATTACCTTTTAAATAAACCTTTGTCGGAATTAAACTAAATCCATTCATATTTATACTTGCTTGAATTTTTTTTATTTCTTGTTTATGTAATAATAATTTTCTTGATCTAGTTTCTAGAAATTTACTGAAATTATTACCTTTTTCAAAATTAGCAATATGCATATTTAAAATATATACTTCTTGTGCATAATTTATCTTGCAAAAAGATTCAATTAAATTAACTCTACTTGCACGTAATGATTTTATTTCATTTCCATTTAAAATAATTCCTGCTTCATATGTCTTAATTATTTCATATTCATAACGTGCTTTTTTGTTTGTTGCAATAACTTTCATTATCTTCACCTACTTTATTATATTTTTGATTTTTTAGATTTTCTTCGTCGCTTTCTTTTTTTATAAAATGGATCTGTTTCTTCTTGATTTTTTTTATTTCGCTTATTTTTATTATCAAAAGTTTTTGCCATTTTATTTGATTTTCGAGCTTTTTGAGAAGAATATTTTTTATTACGTTCTAACTTATTATCACGTCTTTGTTTATAATTACGTTGTCTAACATTTTGAGTTTCCAACATTGTATAATTTTTCAAATGAAATTCTACAATTCCTTGATTAATTACTACATGATCTAAAATAACATCTATTTTATCACCCATTACAAAAATTTTACTGTCATTAAAAATAATTTTATTAGCTTCTAATTTTTTAAATTCTTTAATTTTATTAAACTTTATTAAACCTCTAATAGTATTATCTAATTCGACAAAACAACCCTATTCTTGAATACTTGCAACTGTTGCTATATAATGTTCACCTTGAAATTGTTGCATATATTTAGCTTTTTTCATATCTTCTATTTGTTTTGATGCTTTAATCGCACTAACTTCTTTTTTTGAAGTCTGAACTCCTATTTGGTTTAATTTATCAATATCTAATTCATTATAAGCTTGTCTTTGATTAAAAATATATTGTCTTAATTTTCGATGAACTATTAAATCTGAATAACGCCTGATTGGTGACGTAAAATGGGTATAACATTTTGATGCCAAACCAAAATGTCCAGTATTTTCTTGTTGATAACGTGCTTTTGATAATGAACGAACTATTAAATCTGATGCTATTCTTTTTGAAACAATATCATCCATATCATCTAATATTTTTTTAAAAGTCATTGGTTCAAAATCTTCTGCATCTATATTAATTTTCACTCCTAATAAATAAAACATTTGTAAAAGTTCTTGTAATTTTTTAGGATTTGGTTTATCATGTACTCGATAAATAAAAGGCAACTTTAAATCATCTATATATTTTGCTACCGTTTCATTTGTAACAATCATAAATTCTTCAATTATTTTTTCTGCTTCATAACGAATTGATGGAATAATATTAATTATTTCTCCAGCATCATCAATAACAAATTTAGCTTCTTTATCTTCTAAATTAAATGAACCACGTTTTAACCTTTTATTATTTAAAATTAAACGTAATTTGTTCATTTCATTAAACATTGGACTTAGTTCACTTATTTGTTCTTCATGTAAAATATCATTAACTTCATTATATGTAAAACGATAATTTGAATTAATAATTGAAGGATATATTTTGTGGCTAATAACTTTACCAGTATTATCTAATAACATATCACATGTAATTGTTAAACGATCAACATTTGGATGTAATGAACAAATTCCATTTGATAATTCTTTTGGTAACATTGGAACAACACGATCAACAAAATAAACACTAGTAGAGCGTTCAAAAGCATCTATATCAAGTGGAGAATCTTCTGTAACATAATGAGAAACATCTGAAATTGATACAGTTAAATGATAATTTTCATCAATTTTTTCAAATCCAATTGCATCATCTAAATCTTTTGAATCTTCCCCATCAATTGTAAAAGTTAATTTATCTCTTAAATCAACTCGTTGTTTATTTTCTAAGTTTTCTATAGTTTTTAATGATTCTACTTGTTTTAATGTTGCTTCAGAAAAAACTGTATTAATCCCATAAGTTGCTAAAACTAAC
>CAMZNW010000080.1 GCA_947313935.1 uncultured Mollicutes bacterium | reverse complement strand
ATAACTTAATTATAATAAATTTAGTTACTTAAAATATACTTTAATATTTTGTTACAACTTTATGTGTGAAACGACCATGTGTATCATAATAATACTTAGTCATACTAGTTGCTTTATGTGTTTTTGTACTATAATGTGTTTGAGTATAAATTTTTTTATTTCTATTTGTATAATATATTTTACTCCTGCAGAATTATATTTATATTCATCATAATCAGTTATTTTACCATTACTTGAATAATTTATATGAGCAGAATATGTTCTCTCACCTTTAGTATTAAAAGCATATAAGTTACGCCTTTTAAATTATTATTTTTATCATAAATATATTAACTATGAAAATATATGATGATATCATAGCACCACAATAGTTTTTGATATTTAGGTCCATTAGTATTTTTCAACTATAACCGTTATAATTTATATTCTTTTAATTCTTTTTTATTACAATAATCTATTAATCTTTTTTTTAATACTCTAAATAGTAACCATCTTATGCTTGTTCTTTAGTACTTACTCTTGTATATAATATATTTACTTTCATAAATATAGTTTTTGACATTAAAAAAATACATATATTAAATATGTATTTTAACTATTCTATATTATTTATAGGAACTAATCTATTCTCATTTTTATAATCATCTACTAAAATATTAAATAATCTTTTTTTTAATCTCTCATCTTCACAAGTATCATAAATTACCTTTGTCAATAAAAATATTGTTGTTAGTCTTTGTTGACCATCAATTACACCTAATTTAGAAGAATTTGATTCATCTGGCTTCCATAGAACCTATAAATTCATTATACTCCCCATTATATAATTTTATAATATCATCAAACAAAACTTTACATTGTTCTTCTTTCCATGAATAATTCCTTTGATATACTGGTATATAAAAAAATCTTCTATTATCCAATACACCCGATAAAAAATTTTCAATATTAGCTTGCATATATTTCTCCTTTTAATGTAGTTAAGCTTGCTTCAAAAAATTTATTTAATAGTTATTAAAAACGATAAATACATAAACATTTTAAAGCATATTTTTTATCATGTAATAAAAATTGTTTATTTAAATATTTCATTTAAATAATACTTTTTCTTTTCTTTTAATACACTAAGTTCATCTTCGTTTAATTCAATTAACTTATCCATAGATGTAAGCAAGTCTGCTATTTTATTTTGTTCTTTTAGAGAAGGAAGATTTATTCTCATTTTAGAAAAATCTTTTTTGGATATATTTTTTATAGAAATTCCAACAAAATATTTTCGTTGAATTATCTTTCTATTTGAATAAAAAAAGAAATATAAAAACTTTTTATTTTTCTCTGTAACCAAATAAAAAACATGATC
>CAMZNW010000079.1 GCA_947313935.1 uncultured Mollicutes bacterium | reverse complement strand
CTACTACTAGTGGATTTTTTAGAAAGCATTCAAAATTTCATTTCTACTTCATTATTATTTTCATCTAATTCTATGTTTTGTTTTCATTCTAATTTAATATTTTTAGATTCGCTAAAAAGAATTTCTTTCAATTCTTCTACTGCTGTTTTTCAAACAATAGGATAATTTTCAAAATTAGATTTTTCATTATCACTTTTTTCTAATTTTTCTAATTCTTTATCAAATCTTTTTTCTCATTCAATATTATCTTTTTCTCTAGAATTACTAAACTCTTTTTCATCTTTTAAGATTGCCACATCATCCACAATTTCTTGTACTTCGAAGGATACATTTGAAGATTCATTTGATTTTTTTGAAGGTGGAGAAATTAATGTTATCAATATCTTTAGTTTTCCTTGTTTTATCATTTTTCCATATCTATAACTCAAACTTTTAAGAATTTTTTCTAATTTTTTCTTAGAAATTTTTTTGTTTTTTCTTAAATTAAAAATCCTTATTATTGTTCCGCTTTTATTATGTGTAAAATATTCATTCGAACGTTGTTCTTCAACTTCAAATTCCACTTCTTTTTTAAAACCGTGTTTAACTGGATTATTTTCTACAAAGAAAATTTCTTCATCTTCCGGAATTTTAGAAGTTACTTTCATTCCAAGACCAAAGTAAAAAGAAGATTGTTTTAATCCTTTACCATGAACGTTCATTGTGGAATTACTTTCTAATTTTTTATTCAGAATTATTGAATCAATAAGTTTATCACCTTTTATACCAAATGCATTATCTTTTACTTCAATATAATTTTCAGGATAATATTTTATATTTTCAATTTCATCTTCTTCTCTACTATAATAGTTTAATTTTATTTCAATTTTTAAAACATTATCATTTCAATTTTTTTCCCCAAATTCATTATCAAAAGAAGAAATAGAATTATCTATCAATTCAGAAATCATTAAATATGGTTGTGTGTTTAATCTTTCTAAAACAATGTAATCTAAATATACTCTTATGTCTTTTCTTTTTTCTATTAATTTTTTTTCATCATTATACATTTTATTTACTCCTCAATAATTTTTATTTTATTCATTTCATTATTTACTTGTTCTTTAATGTTTTGAACCATTAATTCAAAAATATTATTTATTGTTCCTTGATCGTGCCTTGAATTTTTTTTTATTTCTTCATTTTTTTGAATAATATATACCTTATCTACATTTAATTCATCACTAACTATTGCCGTTACTCCAGTACCACCAAAAGGATCAAGAACTATTTTTTTCTTGAATTTTGGTAAATTAATTAAATCTTTAATTAATTCATCTGATTTAGGATAATCAAATAATTTTTCTGTTTTTGTTTGTGCTTTTTTTCTTGCATATTTTTTATCTATAAAATGTAATGAATTAATTGATTTAGTTCTTTTTATATCAACTATCTTATATTCTTT
>CAMZNW010000078.1 GCA_947313935.1 uncultured Mollicutes bacterium | reverse complement strand
CATTGAAACTGACATTAAAATTAAAAATGATGCAGCGAAAATTCCAAAGAATAATAATATTGTTTTTGATTTATTTCGTAAAATAATATTAATTTGATATCGTTTATAAAAAGATACTTTATTTAAAAATTTAGTTATATTAATCTTAGGATGATGTTCATTACTTGAGTTATTCATCAATTTTAAAATTGGTTGCTTTAAATTTCTTTTAATTGATAAAATATATATTAATAAATTTATTATCACCAATATTAATCCTAATATTATGATTACTTTTTCATAAGTTTGTTTAGTATTTGGGTAATGATAAATTTGGAAATAAGGTGTATATAAATTTAACATTAAATTACCTGCATAAATCGATATTATTCCTCCAACTAATAATGCTACTAAAATTAGTACTATTATATATTTACTAAAACCATGTGCTAATTGATTAATCTCAATTCCCTCAGCTTTCAAAATACCCATCTCTTTTTTTTGGGTTTTAAAAACACTATTTACCAATACTATTGCTAAAGAAATAATTAAAAATATTAATAAAATTGATAAGGCGCTAAACATCCATTTACCACCTTTTATTTCCTTATTGACACCACTTATTGTTAAATTATCTTTATACGCTAAAGTTAAGGGAAATAATTCTAATTCTTTTGTTACAATTTGTTTTTTTGTAGTGTCTATTTGTGGTTGTCCTTTACTATCAAGTACTGGTATTGATGTTTTATATGTATTTTTAATATTTGTTAATTTTTCATCAATATTTTCATTCATATCTGATTCATTAAATTTCCCTGCATAATAAAAACTATTATTGAATTTTTCATCTTCTAAATTTAATTCATCAAAAGATTGGTCATTCATGTAAATTGGTGCATACTTTGATAAATCAGGTACCATCATACCATTTGTCATATCAACAGGTATAATATACTCTGCAAAATATGCAGTTCCAACTATTTTATATTCTTTATTATTAATTTTTAGATAATCATTTAAATTTACATTATTTTCCTCTAAAAATAAAGGCTGTACAACTATTTCACCATTATTTTTTGGTAATCTCCCATTATTTAATACTAACTTATTAATATCATCTTTTGGATGATATTGATTAATACCATAAACTATCTTAGGAGAATCATATGTAACGACATTTTTTTTATTTAAAACTACTTCTTGTTCATTTGAAACTTTATTAATCAAATTATTATCATACTTTTCATCTAAACCTTTTAATGGATATAATCTAAAATCTTCATGATTTGTAGTTTTTAATGTTTCATTATAATTATTTTCTAATGTATCATAAGTAAAATAATTTAATCCAATAAATAATGAACTTAATACAACTAAAATAAAAATAGATACTAATAACATTCTTTTTTTATTCATCGATTTACGAACTATTTTAAAAATCATATTAACTCCAATCTATTTCATATGCTGATTTTAAATGTTCATTTTTGATAATATTGACTATTTTTCCTGAATTAAAATGAATTACTTGATGAGACATATCGGCAATATTCGGATTATGCGTTACCATTATTAATGTTGTTTTATACTTTTCATTTAGTTTTTGTAAAATATTAAGTATCTTACGTCCAGCTTTTTCATCTAAGGCACCTGTTGGTTCATCACAAAAAATAACCTTTGGATTTTTCACAACTACTCTTGCAATTGCTACTCTTTGTTGTTGCCCGCCAGATAACTGATATGGAAACTTATTCTTATGTTCACTCAAACCTAACTCTTTAATAATTAATTCTACATCTAATGGATTTTTTGAAAGATAAGCACCTAATTCAATATTTTCAAGTATAGATAATGTAGATATTAAATTATAACTTTGAAAAATGAATCCCGTGTTATTTCGTCGATAAATACTTTTCTTCTTTTCATTTAAAAAAGCAATATCTTCTCCATGAAATAAAATTTCTCCACTATCAACCTGATCAATAGCTCCTAACATATTTAATAATGTTGTTTTACCACTACCAGATGGTCCTAATATTGTGTTAATTTCATTTTCTTTAATTGTTAAACTAACATTATTCAAAGCAAATAATTGTTCATCACCTGCTTGATATTTTTTCACTAAATTTTTTACTTCATATTGCATAAAATCCTCCTTTTAATTAATAAAAACAACAGTATTATTTATTGTCGTTTTTAATTGCTTAATTTGCTCATCTACTAACTCATAACTATAACCACACTCATTACACTTAACATAATAATTACTGCTAATGCTCACTATTGGAATAATAAAAAAATATGCTTTAATTATTCGTTTATAAAAAATTGCATCTTTGCTTTGACATTTTTCACAATATTGATTATCAAGGGTTAAAATTTCCTTAACTATACTTCGTGTCGTTATAAAGATCATCTTTCTCCTTACTTAATATCCAATAAATTTTCAATTGAAATTAACTCATTAACATTAACTAAACTTTTAAATTTACCTTCAGTTGTAGTTAATTTTATTTTCTTCATATCAATTAAATGTTCTGTTATAACTTCTTTTATTAAAATATTATTTGTATTTAACTTAACTAAATTAAATACTTCTAATGGCTTAGTTTTATTATTAGTATACAATATTTTTGGTTTTTCTGTAGAAGCAATATTTTTATGATTAAAAGCAACATATGAAACATTACTTGTTGTAATCATAAAATCATTGTTTAAATATATAACAAATTTAAAGACTTCATCCTTATGTAAATTGATTAATTTTACTCCAACTCTTTTTAATCCAAATTCTTGCAAATTATTACGTTCATATTTTACATAACGTCCTTGATTAGTTATAAACATTACATCATCACTTAAAAGTTGTTCTAAATTATTACCATTTGCAAAATCAAAACTAACAATTTCAGCTGCTTTTTTTATTTTAATCCATTGTATTTTTTGACATATTTTATGATTTGATAGTTCTACAAATTTACTCTTAGTATAATATCCTAATTTAGAAATAGAAATAATATCTGTATAATCTTTAAAATCAGCTGTTTGAACAACTCCAATAACATTAACACCATCATTAATCTTGCAAAAAGATGAAATATGTACTCCCACATCTTTCCACTTATTTTCAACAATCATATGAACTGGTATATTTACATATGTACCATCATTAAAAAACACTAAAATGTTATTTCGAGTATTTGTACTTATATTACCTACTACAATATCTCCTACTTGACATGTAGATAACTCTTGTGATGACATATAAGAACGAGGATTAGAACGTTTAATATAACCTTTTTTAGTTACCGCAACAATCATTTTTTCTGCTTTCAATAAGTCCTTTTGATCTATTACTAACTCTTCAACATCTTTTTCAATTTTTGTTTTACGTTCATAAGTGGCTAAATCATATACTTCTTGTAACTCAGTTGTAATTAAATTGGTTAAAACTTCTTTTTTTGATAATATTTTATTTAAAATATTAATCTCTTCGTTTAAAGCAACTACATTTGATTCAAGATTATGAATATCAGTATTTGATAAACGATACAATTGCATCATTACAACTGCTTCGGCTTGCTCTTGAGTAAATCTAAACTGCTTAATTAAATTGATTTTCGAATCATTTTTATCGCTGGAATTACGAATAATTTCTACGACTTCATCTAACATACTAACAGCAGTAATCATTCCAGATAATATATGTAATTTCTTATTTGCCTTTTCTAAACGAAAATTACTACGTCGTAAAATTACATCTTCTCGATGTTTAATGAAAGCATCTAATATTGCAATTAAACCTAATTGTTCAGGTCGCTTTTTATTGATTGCAATCATATTAAGTGAATAACTACGTTGTAATTGAGTGTTTTTTAATAAATAACGTAAAATCATTTCAACATTTGCACCTTTTTGACAACTAATTACAATTTTCATTCCTTTTTGATCTGATTGATCAATAATCTCTTTAATTCCATCTATTTTTTTATCTATTCTAATTAAATCAATTTTTTGTAATAATGTTGATTTATTTACTTCATAAGGTATTGCTGTTACAATAATTTCATTCGCAACTATTTTAGTTTCTGATTTAATAATAATTTTACCCTTACCAGTTTCATAAGCTTGACGAATTCCATCTGTTCCTTGAATAATGCCACCTGTTGGTAAATCAGGACCTGGAATAATCTTCATTAATTCATCTAAAGTTGCTTCAGGATGTTGATTCAAATAAATACATCCTTGTACAATCTCATTAGCATTATGCGGTGGAATATCTGTTGCATATCCTGCACTAATACCACTAACACCATTTATTAATAAATTCGGTATTCGAGTTGGTAATACCGTTGGTTCTAATTCTGTATCATCAAAATTTGGTATTTGTTGGACTGTATTTTCATCAATATCTTTAATCATATATTCTGAATATTGAGACATTTTAGTTTCAGTATAACGCATTGCAGCCGCACGATCACCATCTATAGATCCATTATTTCCATGCATAATTATTAAAGGTGCATTAACCTTCCAATCTTGTGACATCCTTACCATTGCATCATAAACTGAAGTATCACCATGAGGATGATAATTCCCAATTACGTTCCCAACTGTCTTAGCTGATTTTCTAAATTGTTTTGAAAAAGTGTTTCCTTCTTTATTCATTGAATAAATAATTCTTCTTTGTACAGGTTTCAAACCATCTCGAATGTCTGGTAATGCTCGATCTTGAATAATATACTTAGAATATCGAGCAAAACGATCAGCAAACAATTCCTCTACTGTTAAATCTAAAAATTCGTTGACATCTATTTGTTTTACCATTTATCCTCCTATATCTGAAAATTATCTTCTTGATTAAAATCAATATTATTTTCGATCCATTCACGACGTTTTGGTACATCATCACCCATTAAAATATTAACTTCTTTTTCTGCATTAATAATATCATCTATTGTAACACGAATTAAAACTCTTTTTGTTGGATCCATTGTTGTTTCCCATAGTTGTGTTGCATCCATTTCACCAAGACCTTTATATCGTTGAATATAATATTTCTTTTTAAATTTTTTTAAAGCTTTATTTAATCCATTTTCATCCCAAGCATACTCAACTTGTTTATTATCAAAAGTTGAAACTTTATATAATGGTGGCTGAGCCATATAAATATAACCATTTTCAATTAAAGGACGCATATATCGATAAAAGAATGTTAATAATAATATTTGAATATGTGCTTCATCAGTATCAGCATCTGTCATTATAATTATTTTTCCATATTGAATTCCTGATAAATCAAAATCTGTTCCCACACTAGCACCCAGTGTATTTATAATTGTAGCTAGCTCTTCATTTTTTAATATATCTTCTAATCTAGCTTTTTCTGTATTTACTACTTTACCACGTAAAGGTAAAATTGCTTGAAATTTACGATTTCTACCTTGCTTTGCACTTCCTCCAGCTGAATCACCTTCGACTAAAAATATTTCACGTTCTAAAGCAATTTTTGATTGTGCTGGTGTTAGTTTACCCGATAAAATTACTTCTTTTTTGGAATTTTTACCTTTTCTCGCTTCTAAACGTGCTTTTTTTGCTGCTAAACGAGCATCTCGAGATTTTATTGCTTTAGATATAATTTTAATTGTTTCGTTTTTATTTTGATCAAAATGAAAACCTAAACCTTGACTTATAATATTTTCAGTTATTGCACGTGCTTCAGGTGTTCCTAATTTAGACTTAGTTTGCCCTTCAAATTGTAAAATATCTTCTGGAATTTTAATTGAAATAACAGCTATTAATCCCTCACGTACGTCACCACCTTCTAAATTACGCTCCTTAGCTTTTAGTAAATTATTATTTTTAGCATAATCATTTATTGCTCTTGTTAAACCTGCTTTAAAACCTGATTCATGTGTACCACCATCTAAAGTACGAACATTATTGACAAATGAAACAATTTCTTCATTATAAGAATCATTATATATAATTCCAATTTCAACTTCTATATCCTTACTTGAATTTTTAAAAACAATTGGTTTAGATATAGCTTTTTTACTCCCTAATAAATGATTAATAAATTCCACAATTCCATCTTCATATTGAAATTCCTCATATTTATAATCGCGCTTATCTTCAATTGTCACTTTAAGACCACTATTTAAAAACGCACTTTCTTGTAATCTTTTTACAATTGTCTTATAATTATAATTTGTTGTTGAAAAAATACTTGCATCTGGAAAAAAAGTCACCTTTGTTCCGGTTTTTTTAGTTTTTTTACCCTTTACTAATTTAGAAACATGTAATCCTCCATCATAAAAAGATTGTTCCCACATAAACCCATCACGTGCTATTTCTAAATCTACACGAGTTGATAAAGCATTTACAACAGAAGAACCAACCCCATGTAATCCACCAGATGTTTTATACTCTCCTCCACCAAATTTACCACCAGCATGTAATTTTGTAAAAATAACTTGTACAGCTGGAATACCACTTTCATGTAAATCTACAGGTATCCCACGCCCATAATCAATTATAGATACCGAATTATCATCATTTAATATTACATTAATTTCATCACCATATCCATTTAATGCTTCATCAATTGCATTATCAACTATTTCCCATACTAAATGATGTAAACCACGTGTATCAGTAGATCCAATATACATACCAGGTCTTTTTCTAACTGCTTCTAATCCTTCTAATATTTTTATACTACTACTATCATATTTTTTAGACATTTTGCCTCCATATCATTTATTTTATCATAAAATTTATTTTAACATACGTTTTTCTATTTATCTAAATTTATTTTTAAAAGATTTTATAATAATCGTTATAAAAAATGGTAATAAACTTATTAAAAATACTACTGGTAAATAACTTATTCTAATTGGTAATAAATTAAAGAAAATATTTATTGGAGAATAAATTAACACTAATGAAAATATTACACTTGTACATAAACTTATTATTAATAATATATTACTCTTAATACTTATATTTATTATATTTTTAAATGTACGTACTTCTAATGCTCCATATACTTGTCCTAATATTAATATTAATAACATTACACTGTTAATAACATATTGATTTATTAATAATATGTTTAAATAAATATTTACAATAATTAGTAATCCACTCTGTAATAATACTTTTGTTAATACCCATAAACTCAATTTTTTTCCAACTAAATGATTAGTATTATTAGGTTTTTCCAGCATTATATCTTTTTCACATACTTCAAAACCAAGTGCTAAAGAAATAAATCCGTCTAAAATTACATTAATTAATAAAATTAACTCTAAATTAAATAATAATACTTGACCATGAGTATTTAATAATACAAATAACAATATTATCATCATTGTAAAGTTTAAAGTCAATGTATGAATTAATGTTTTTTGTATATTTATAAAAAGTGTTCGTCCATTTTTTATCCCATCAGTAATTGTAGAAAAATTATTATCTAAAATTATCATATCTGCTAATTCTTTTGCAACTTCTGTACCACTTCCCATTGCTACACCTATATTTGCTTGGGTAATTGCAATTACATCGTTTGTTCCATCTCCCAACATAGCTACAGTATGATTTTTAGCTTGTAACAATTCAATAATATAACTTTTTTGTTGAGGACTAACTCGTGCTACAACACGAATATCTTCGATTATACTCGATAATTTATCTTTACTAATTTTACTAATATCATCGCCAGTTAAAGCAATATGCTTAGTTTCATTATAAATATTTAGTTCTTTTGCAATATGTTTAGCAGTTTCAATATGATCTCCTGTTACTACAATTACACTTATTCCTGCTTTTTGCATTTTATTAATCGAAGTAATAATATCTTTTTTTATTGGATCTTTAATTCCATAAATTGCATTTAAAATAAAACCTTTATTTTCTACAACATCTTTTATTTGTATATTAGGTAATACTTCTTGATATACAGAAACAAGAATTCTTTGTCCATTTTTAGCTAGTTTACTACAAATTTTAGAATAGTCTTCAATACAAGTTATTACTAACATTTCTGGAGCACCCAATTTAACTACATAATACTTTTTTAAACGTTTATCATATATTTTCATTGCACTATACTTATTTTTAGAATTAAAAGTAATTTCTTCAATTAATTCTAAATGATTAGTTTTAACACTTTTTAATAACTCATTAACTGCAACTGAAGTACTTGAAGAAGGAATAGCTATAAACTTTGTTAAATCTTCACGCTTTGCTTTTTTATTATCAATTTTTTTAGTTATTGTCATTTTATTTTTAGTTAATGTTCCAGTTTTATCAGTACAAACTATATCAACTTTTGACAAAGTTTCTAATATTTTTGCATCTTTTACTAAAGCATTACTTTTTGCTGATTTACGAGCTAATAATGAAATCATTATAATAAATGTAATTGAAATACCTTCTGGAATTATAGCTATTAAAAATATTGTAGTTGTTTTAAATACACTAATTTTACTAATAGGCATTAATGATAAAAATAAAAACAATAATATTGTCACAAATAAAGCAATAATACTTATAATAACATTCAAATAATTAATTTTTTTTTCTAGAATTGATTTTTTAGGCTCTTTACTTACTATATCTAAACCTATTTGTCCCACAACGCGTTTTTCTCCAACTGCAATTACTTGTCCTATTGCAATTCCATTTAATACTTGTGAATTTGCTAAAACTATATCGCCATTATATTTATTAATTGGTTCACTTTCTCCAGTAATAAAAGATTCATCAATTAAGAAGTTATCTGCTTGAATTATTTTTATATCAGCATTTACAATATCACCTATTCTTATTACTAATATATCTTCTTGTACAACTTCAGCTGATACAATTTCCATTTCTATTCCATCACGGATTACTACCGATTTCAATTCATCTAATTTTTTTAGTTTTTCTATTCTAATTCTAGTTTTTAACTCTTGAATAGTTCCCCATACAACATTAAAAATAATTAAACATAATATTATTATTGCTTGAACTTTACTATCATATGAATTAAAATATAATGCTACTAAGATTATAAATATTGTTATTATACTCAAAATAAGTATAATTGGATTTAATAATTGTTTCAAAAAAATACGAAAAGTTGAAATATTTTTTCGCATAGGTGTAGTATTATTCCCTTTTTTTTTACGATTTTCAATTACTTGTTTTTTTGTCAAACCGTAATAATTTTTTATCATTATTGAAACATCTTTCCAATTTTATTTAAATCCATATTTTTCATTTGTTTCATCATTTTTTTACTATCTATATAACCCTTTATTAATTTATTAACTTGTTGAACATTAGTACCTGAACCTTTTGCAATTCTTATTTTTCGTTTTGCATTTAATAAATTAATATTTTTTCTTTCTTTTGGAGTCATTGATTCAATTATAGCTTGAAAACGTACTAATTCATATTCATCAAACTTAGAAGTATCAAATTTTTTCATTCCAGGTATCATTCCTATTATAGAAGTAAAACCGCCCATTTTTTTTTTTTTTTTCATTTGTTTTAAAAAATCGTCTAATGTGAATTCTCCATTTAACATTTTTTTATTAGTTTTTTCTTCCTCTTATTCATCAGCGTATAACTCAGCTTTCTCAATTAATCCTAAAACATCTCCTTGTCCTAAAATACGACCTACAACACGTTCTGGATTAAACTCTTCAATTCCATCCATTTTTTCACTTGTACCAAAAAATTTAATGTCAATACCTGTAGTTTTTTTCACATAATATATTGCTCCACCACGTGTATCACTATCCATTTTTGTAAATACTAAACCTGTTATTTTAACATATTTTAAAAATTCTTTTGCAATATCAACTGCAGATTGTCCTATTGAACCATCTGCTACTAATAATACTTCACTTGGATTATATTTTTCTTGTAATACTTTTATTTCTTCCATCATTTCTATATCAACATGCATTCTACCTGCTGTATCAAAAATAATTAAATCATAACCGTTTTCATTTGCATATTTAACAGCATTATCTGCAATTAATAATACATCTTTATGTCCTTCTTTATAAACTTCTATTGCAAGTTGTTTTCCTAAAGTTTCTAATTGACTTATTGCTGCCGGACGATAAACATCAAGAGCAACAAATAAAGGTTTTTTCACTCTTTTTTTCTTACGTAAATAATTAGCAATTTTAGCTGTTGTTGTTGTTTTTCCACTTCCTTGTAAACCAACCATCATAATAATATTATTTTTTTCTAATTTTAATTCATTATTTCCATCTAATAATTCAATCATTACGTCACGAACAATTTTGGTAACTTGTTCTCCCGCATTTAAACCTTTCAATATCTCTTCTTCTTGTGCCCTAACTTCAACTATTTTACAAAATTCTTTTGCAACTAAATAATTAACATCAGCTTCTAATAAAATAAGTCTAAATTCACGTAATTCAGCTTTTAACTCAACTTCAGTTAATTTTTTTTTTCTAGCTAAATCTGATACTTTATTTTGCAATTGATCAGCAAATATTTCTAACATTATAACTCCCTTTGAATAACTATTTTTTTAGCATTTTCACTATACTTTATAGTATCAATTTTTATTTCTTTGTTTATATTGTATTTTCTTTTTAAAACATCCTCAAAAATATATTTACCTATTTCTAAATTTTTAGGTAATAATGTACAATGTAAATAAGTTCCAATAAAACCAACTTCTAAACATCCTTCATAATTTCCATTATGTTCATTTCCATTTCCAACTAAAATTTTTCCAAAAGGATTTTTAACATTAAAAGTTCGTCCTCCATGATTTTCAAAACCAACTACTTTAATTTTTTTATCATTTAATTTTGACTCTATAACAACATTTCCTATACAACGCTCATTACTACTTTCTGTATAAAAATCATAAATTCTAAGTCCATCAATTTTTTCATTATTTGCACCAACATAATACTTACCAAACATTTGATAACCACCACAAATCGTCAAAATAAAACCTTTATTATTCATAAATTGTTCTATTTGATTTTTACGATTAAGTAAATCTTGAAAAATAATACTTTGAGCATAATCACTTCCACCACCTAAAAATAAAATATCATAATTACTAATATCACGTTCATCATTAATAGTAATTTGATCAATAACTAATTCAATTTTATTTAATTTAGCAATATGTTCTAATATTTTAATATTTCCTCGATCACCATATAATTCTAATAAATCATAATATAACCACGCTAAATATAGTTTAGTATTATTTTCCAAAACTACTCCTTATATCATTTTACTTAAAATAAAAAAAGAGGGAATACCCCTTTTAGTATTATCTGTTATAAAACTCTACAATTAATTGTGTATTAATTTCTTGATTTAATTCACTCATCTCAGGTAAACGTTCAAAAGTTGCAACACGTTTATTACGATCAACTGTAATAAAAGGTAGTGTATTTACTTGATTTTCTAAAGCTTCTGTAACAATTTTTAATTCTTGAGAATTTTTTCTAAATGAAATAACATCCCCTGGTTTAACTTGCATTGAAGCAATTGTCGCTTTCTTACCATTTAATAAAATATGTCCATGATTTACAATTTGACGTGCTTGAGCACGAGAATTACCAAAACCAGCACGATAAACAACATTATCTAAACGTGATTCCAATAATGTCATAAAAATATGTCCATGAATACCTTCCATTTTTCCAGCTTTTTCAAATAATTTTCTAAATTGTTTTTCATTCATTCCATACATAAAACGAACTTTTTGTTTTTCAGTTAATTGAATACCATACTCAGTAACTTTTTTTCTACCTTGCCCATGTTGACCTGGTTTATATGGTCTTTTTGATAATTCTTTTCCTGTTTCTGATAATGAAAAACCTAAACGTCTAGATTTTTTCCAACTTGGTCCTGTATATCTTGCCATAATTGCCTCCTATTTTCTTACGTAAGAATGTCATACCCTATAAATAATATAATTTCACACAAAGGTTTCACTATACAGTTAGCTACTTACTCCCAATATATGGTTGTTAATTATAAAAAATATTTAATATGTCTGCACAACTCACTAATATAGTATATCATATTTTTCTCATTTGGTTAATAAAAAATTTTATATCTACATTAAATACTAAGTTTGATTGTTTTTAATAACAATTATTATTTACATACTTAACTATTTGTTTTGATACTTTTTTGACGTTATGTCGTAACATATCATTTTCATCCACATATATGTAATTATCTGCAATTATTTTTGTTTTAATATTTTCTATATCTATTTTAACTATCTCTGAATTTTCTAAAGCATACTTTGCTAATATTATTTCATTAATATTATAATTATTATTAGCAAAAACTATGTCAATTTCACTAGTTTTTAAATGATTATTTATAACATTGATGTGATCTGATAATTTATAATTATTTGTTTCTCCATTTTGTGTTACAATATTAGAAACATAAATTTTTTTTATATTCTTATTTTCTAATGCACTTTGAATCTCATGGAAAATTAAATTTGGGATAATTGAAGTATATAAACTACCGCTACTAAATATAACTGCATCAGCATTATTAATAGCACTAATTACTTTTTTATATACTTGTGGATTTCCTTCATAAAATACTTTTTTTATTTTTTTTTTACTATTTGTTATTTTTGTTTCCCCATGAACTATAGTATTATCTTCCATTTGGGCTGATAAAACTAAAGATTCATTAGAAACTGGATAAATTTCTTTTTCTACATTCAACAACTTACAATAACTTTTAATTGCTTCACTCATATTTCCATTTAAATCTGTTAAAGCTGCCAATATTAGATTTCCAATTGTGTGATTTTGAATATTCAAATCAAATCTATAATTCATTAAACTTTTAATTTGTTCATCATTAGATAACGCAATAGCACAACGACGAATATCTCCTGGAGCAGGAATATCATAATATTTTCTTATTTTACCGGTTGAACCACCATTATCTGCTATAGTTACAACTGCTGTAATATCTAGTTCATATTCTTTTAAACCACTCAATAATGTTGATAAACCTGTTCCTCCACCAAATACTACTATTTTTTTCATACTATCCTTTTAATATTTTTTGAGCTATTTTTTCTGGCGTATAATCTAATTTATCTAAAATCATTTTTGCACTACCACTCATTCCAAAATCATTAAGCCCAAATATATTTTCTGTTTTTTTAGTATATCTTTCCCAACCAAAAGTTGATAATAATTCTATTGCATATACTATACAATTTTCAGGAATTATTGATAATTGGTATTCTTTTGTCATTTGATTAAATAATTCTTGTGATGGCATAGAAACCACACTTATTTTCATCCCCTTTTTTTGTAAAATTATAGCCACTTGAATTGCTAAATTAACTTCTGATCCTGAAGCAATTAAAACTGTATCAAATTTATCATCACCATAAATTTGATACGCACCATGTTCTACATCATTTATAATATCTTTCATATTTCCACTTGTTAATATTGGTAATTTTTGACGTGTCAAACTTAAAACTGTTGGTGTTTCATTTGACATATATGCAATATGCCAAGCCGCAATTGTTTCATTTGCATCTGCTGGTCTAATTAAATTTAAATTAGGCATAGCCCTAAACATTGCTATTTGTTCAATCGGTTGATGAGTTGGACCATCCTCACCTACTGCAACTGAATCATGAGTAAAAACAAATGTATTTCCAAGTTTCATCAAAGCAGATAATCTAATAGCTGGTTTTAAATAATCTGAGAATACCATGAATGTTGAGGCAAATACATTAATTTTACTATGTACAGCCATTCCATTTATAATTGCACCCATTGCTAATTCTCTAACTCCAAAATAAATATTTCTTTGTTGATCATCATCAATGATAAATTTGCTATCTGTATTAATAGTAGTATTATTTGATGATGATAAATCAGCACTTCCACCTATAAATAACTCATCTTGTTTTGCAATCTGATTAATCGCTTCATGTGATGCTACACGTGATGCTACATCTTTTGAATAAGATTCCATTATAATATCTTTAAATTTTGATGCAATTATTTGTTGATATAAAAGATATTTTTGTGGATATTTAGTTTTATATTCTTCTAATTTAGAATCCCATATTTCATTTGCATTTTTTCCTTTTTTAACTACATTTTTATTAAAATCTTCATAAACTTCTTTTTCTACACTAAAAGCATCTTGATTTAATCCATAACTGTTTTTAGCATATTCTAACTCTTCTTTTCCAAGAGGTGCACCATGTACTTTATTAGTTCCTACTTTTTTATTAGCACCATATCCTATAATTGTTTTAACTTCTATTATTGTTGGTTTATCAGATGATTTTGCACTATAAATCGCAGCATCAATTGCATCGACATCTTCTCCATCTAATACACAAATATAATTCCAATTCATTGATTCAAAACGTATTTTTAAATTTTCATTAAAACTTATACTTAAATCTCCATCAAGTGATATCTTATTTGAATCATGCAAAAGAATTAATTTATTTAATTTCATTTTTCCAGCAATAGAACATGCTTCATAAGAAACACCTTCCATCAAATCTCCATCACCACATAATACATATGTAAAGTGATCAATAATATTATAATTAGGTTCATTTAATTTAGATGCTAAAAAACGTTCACTCATAGCCATTCCAACTGCCATAGCAATACCTTGTCCTAAAGGTCCTGTTGAAACATCAACTCCATCAGTTAAAAATGACTCTGGATGTCCTGGAGTAATAGAATCTAATTGGCGAAAATTTTTCAAATCATCTATAGAAATATTATATCCAGATAAATGCAAAATAGAATATAACATTGCTGAACCATGTCCTGCACTTAAAACGAAACGATCTCGATTTATCCAATCGCTATTTTTAGGATTTATTTTCATTTGATGATTATACAATGAATAAATCATTGGTGCTGCACCCATACAAATCCCAGGATGTCCTGAATTTGCATTTTCTATTGCTTCTATTGCTAAAGTTCTAATAGTATTTACACTCTTATTCATATAACCCCTTTTATATTAATAGTATACAATAAAATGAACCTATTTTTTATTTTTTTATATATTATTTAATTATGTTTTATACTTTTTTAGAAGTTATATTGACATTTTGTTTTATTAATGTTATACTAAATAAGTACTTATGGAGCATTACTCAAGTTGGCTGAAGAGGTGCCCCTGCTAAGGGTATAGGTCGGGTAACTGGCGCGAGAGTTCGAATCTCTCATGCTCCGCCATTTAAAATTTCATAAAAAAGTCTAATATAATGTTTAAAAAAATCTAACATTATATTAGACTTTTTTTATGAATAATAAAATAAAAAAAATTATCAAAATTCGATAATTTTTCACTTAATATAATTAAATTATACTAATTCTATTGTTGCTCCTGCTTCTTCTAATTGAGCTGCAATTTCTTTACCTTCTTCAGCTGAAACACCTGCTTTAATAATTCCACCATTATCAGCAATTGCTTTTGCTTCTTTTAAACCTAATGAAGCATCAATTGATCTAATTACTTTAATAACTGCTAATTTTGTTCCACCTGCTTCTTTTAATGTAACATCAACTGTTGTTGGAGCTGC
This sequence comes from uncultured Mollicutes bacterium, assembly GCA_947313935.1. Lineage (GTDB taxonomy): Bacteria > Bacillota_I > Bacilli_A > UBA3375 > UBA3375 > CAMZNW01. Next base: position 844 of record CAMZNW010000078.1, on the reverse strand, counting down.
ATCTAAATCTTCTGTAACCACACCTGCTGCTACTGGTGCTGCTGCACTTACACCAAATTCTTCTTCAATTGCTTTTACTAATTCATTTAATTCTAATACTGACATTGTTTTTAATTCTTCTACAAAGTTTTCTTTATTGAAAGCCATATTTTCTCCTTTTTTTTACTTATTAATTTTCTTCTTTTTGATTAGCTACTTGTTTAGTTACTTGTGCTAAACCACGTATTGGAGCTTCAAGTACAGATAATAACATTGATAACATTCCTTCTTTATTTGGTAATAATGCTAATTCTTGAACTTGTGCAGCTGAAGCATAAACACCTTCAAGCGTACCAGATTTTAATACTAATGCTTTATGTTTTTTAGCATAATTATTTAAAATTTTTGCTGCTGCTGTAACATCTTCTTTTGAAAATGCTATTGCTACTGGTCCTTTTAAATCTGCTTCTAATTCATTAATATTTACAGCACTAAATGCCCGACGTGAAATATTGTTTTTTATAACTGATAATTCAACATTTTCAGCTCTTAATTGAGTTCTTAATTCAGAAAATTCTTCTACAGTTAATCCTGCATATTCAACAACTACAGTTGCAACAGATGAATCAATTTTATTTTTAATAACTTCAACTTCTTGTTTTTTTAATTCAATTGCAGAAACACTCATATAACCTCCTTTCTTAATTAAACAAAAAAAACATATTAGTATTAACCAATATGTTTGTCCTTAATTTAATAAGATGACCTCGGTAGGACTTAATAAAATGCCTACTGTCTTTGGTATACTTATATAGTATATCATAAAATGCATTTAAATGTGTTATTTTTTTTCTCTTTGTAAAAA
>CAMZNW010000077.1 GCA_947313935.1 uncultured Mollicutes bacterium | reverse complement strand
ATGAATTGAATAAAGATATATTTGAATAATAATAATCCCTTGTTTTATATAAAAAGAATTATATAATAATATTATTAAATTAAATAATCCAATTCCAATTGTAATTTTTAGTATTTGATTTAAATTTGTTTTTTTTAAATAAATTATTACTACTAAATAACTTAATAAAATTAAATATCCCTTAATAGAATGAGTAATTATAACAATAATTATAAATAATGTTAATATTAATAAATTAGTTACAGGGTTTATTTTGAACATATTTTACCGCCATTTCTATTGAAGTAAATGAAGAATTAAAACTTTTATTAATACTCATCAAATATTGGTATTCTTTTGAAATAAATAAATCCATTTTATGTTGTATACAATAACTTGCAAATTTATTATATTGTCCTTTAAATAAAACATGACCTTTATTCATAAAAATTATATCTTGTGCATAATTATAAACTTCATCAACATTATGTGAAGTTATTATTAATTGAATATTTTTTTGAGTAGCAAATTTAATAACATATTCTAATATTTTTTTTCCTAAAATTGAATCAAGTCCTGCTGTCGGTTCATCTAAGAGTAAAACTTTTGGTTCTAAAATTAAAAGAGATATTAACGCTATTATTTTTTTCTCTCCACCTGATAAATAATATACATTTTTTTCTAAAATATTTAACTCTATTTTAAAAGCTATTAACATCTCTTCAATAAGTTTTTTTTTTTCATCCACATTAAAATGATTGTTTTTAACTCCTATTAATAACTCATCCAATACTTTTGAAGTTAAAAATTGTTTTTGTGCATTTTGAAAAACAAGTAAAACATTTTTATGTAATTTTTTATATGTTTTAAAATTAGATGCTGATGAAATAATTAAATCAAGTATTTGAATATTGCCAGTAGTTATAACTTTAAAACCACTAATAACTTCTAATAAAGTTGTTTTTCCACAACCACTTTCCCCCATAATAAAAGTAATTTGTGAATTAATATTGATACTAATATCTTCTAAAATCATATTATCATTTAAATAAGATACATTTTCTAATTTTATTGAAGCATCCATTGTTCAAACTCCTTTAATGTATCACAATTAATTTGTAATGATTTATTTATATAATTTAATGTTACATCTAATTCTTTTTTTTTTATTTCAATAAGTTTATTATTTTCAAGTTTTATTATTTTATCGCATTTTGTCATAATATTATTATCATGTGTAATAAATATAAACATAATATTATTTGATTTAGCATAAGATATTAAATTATTTATTAGTGAATCTTTACTTATTGGATCAAGCATACTAGTTACTTCGTCTAAAATTAAAACTTCATATTCCATTAATATCATTGAACATATTGCAATTAATTGTTGTTCCCCACCGGATAAAGTACTAATTTTTCTTTCTAAAAGTTCACTAATCCCTAAAAATTTAGTAACATTTATTAACTTATGAATAATTTCATTTTTATCAGACAAAATATTTTCTAAACCAAAAATTAAATCTTCATAAACATATTCAAATATAAATTGATTTTGTGGATTTTGCATTACATAACCTATTTTTAAATTAGATTGTATACTCCCATTTATTGAACTAGATATATTAGACATTATTTTAGCTAAAGTCGATTTTCCACAACCGATTTCTCCAATTATTGCATAATTATATTTACTATAAAATGTATAATTTAAATCTTTAAAGCAATAGCTTTCTAGATTATTTAAAGTTATCATTACTCTCCAAAACTTCATTTAACTTTTTTTTAATTAAATGAAAAGTGACAGATATAATTGATATTTTAATAATATTAAATAATAGATATGTCTTAATAATATATTTAAAATATCCTCCATTTAATTGTAGTATTTCTAAACTATTTCCACTATATAATGGTACAGCAATAAAATATGCATTAATAATCATTATTAGTACAAATACGCACGATACAAATATTAACGTAATCCATTCTTTATCAATTTTCATATTAATAATATAATATGATATTGCAATTACAAAAGAACCAGTTATTAAAGTTAATACACCAATAATATCACCTGACTTAAGTATAAATAATAAAATTCCTTTAATAAATCCAACTGTTAATGCAATTGGTAATGAAATTTGTACAGCTAATAAAACAACTATTTCACTTATATCAAATTTAAGGTATGGAATAATATAAGGTATTTCAATATAATTTAAAATAAAACCTATAGTTGATAAAATAGCTGTATAAGTTATTACTTGATTTTGAGATACTTTCATAAATTCTCCTTTTTTAAAACTTATACTTTATATTAATTTTATTATAACATACTTTTATTAATATTTACGATTTAAAATAATTGAATCATCATCATTTTTAGAAATATTTGCAATTTCAACATGTCTTAATAAATTAGGATCATCAATGTTCTTTTCTATTAATATTTTAGCTACTATTGCATGATAACTAATAGAACCTGCAATTTGTTCGATTGAACTATTATAATAATATTTAGCTGCAATATTTGGTTCCATATTAGTATTATACATTTCTTGTGTAGCTTGAATAATTTGATAAACTAAGTACTCTGAGTTAGAATCATCAGATAATAATTCAATTTTATCTTTATCGATTATTCCATTTCCATCTAAAAAAGATACCGCAATTGAATAATTTTTATTATTAGGGAAAATAGCTATATATCCAGTTACATCTTTTCCATTTTTTAATTGCCCAGTATAAGAATAATTATGTTCAAGTGTAGCATCATCTTTTAATTCTATTAAAGTTATCAATTTATTTTCTTTATATTGTGCATTAATAACATAACTTTGATAACGCCAAAAACTTGTCCCTATAGTTTTAATAATATCTTTTATAAATACTTTATGAGATTTATCTTCAACAAAAGTACTATAATTCAGTAATCCATCAATAATTATATTATGTATAATACTAGAACCTTCAAGTTTCTCTGTTACATAGTTTTCAACATTATATTTTTTTTCATACTTATTTCTAGGTTGTTCATATTCTATAGTCATATTTTTATGAAAACTTAGAGTTAAAAAACTAAATATGCTTATTATAAAAATGCATAAAAAAATTATTATCTTCTTAATAACAACCTCCTAAAAATTAACATATTATATTATAACATATTAAGATTTATTTTTAGTAATATACATTCATCCGTCATTGAAATACTAAGTAGAATCTTCTTAAGATTATAAAATATTTGCTTAAAAATAGTTATATTATATACTTATTTAACCATAAGTAAAAGAAAACTAATTAAAGTTTATTATTTGAATTATTCTAAGTAATCCAGTGAAAAAGGTCATTTTTTAAGAAATATAAAAAACTTCAATAATTTCCATCAAATTTATTAATGGATTTAGTTCCTTATAATTAAAATTAAAGTACATAGAATTAAAAGTATACTACTTAACTTTAGCTTTAATTTATAAATTAACTTGACTTCAATATATATTTATGTTATACTATTTTAGTATTATGCGGATGTGGCGGAATTGGCAGACGCACTAGACTTAGGATCTAGCGCCGCAAGGCGTATGGGTTCGATTCCCTTCATCCGCACCAAATTAAATTAAATTAAAAAAGAGATTAATTAATCTCTTTTTTTTTAATTATATTTTCATTTAATTGATACAAATATTCCCATCGTGTTAATAAATATTGATATTCATCTTCTAATATTTTTCTCTCATTAATTAACTTATTTAGCTCATTATAATTATTAGCTTTTTCAATCATTAATTTATCTAACTCTTTTAGTTTATATTCAACCTTATTTATATTACTATCAATATTTTCAAATTCAAATTGTTCATTAAAAGACATTTTTTTTATACTATTATGTTTTTTTTCTTTTTTTATATTTTCATCAACAAATAAATTAATAGTGAAATCATTATAAATATCAATATTACCATTACCAGTTAATTTTAAATATTTAGTACCTATTTTATCTAAAAAATAGCGATCATGTGAAACGAAAATTATAATTCCATTAAAATTTAGTAATAATTCTTCTAAAAATTCTAATGTTATTATATCGAAATCATTTGTTGGTTCATCTAAAATTAATACATTTGGTTTTTGTAATAATAATGATAATAAATATAAACGTCGTTTTTCACCACCTGATAAACTTTTAATATAATTATGTTGAACTTGTGGAGGAAATAAGAATTGTTCTAAAATATTCATAACACTAAAATTAGTATCACTTTGTAAAAAATCTCTTATATAATCATTTACTTTAATTTCATCATTTAAAACAATATTTTCTTGTTTAAAATAAGATATTAATAAAGTTTCACCAATTGTAATACTACCATTATCTGCATTTATTTCACCAGCAATCAAATCAAGAAAGGTTGATTTACCTACTCCATTTTCCCCAATAATTCCAATTCTTTCATTTTTTTGAAATGTATATGAAAAATTTGAAATCAATTTTTTCTCTCCCCTTGAAAAAGATATATTTTTCAATTCAATTGTACTATTTCCAATTCTACGAAAAAATTCTTTAAAATTAATTTTTTTATCACTTGTATATTTTTCAGTGTTTTCTAATTTAGAAAATGCATCAACACGATGTTTTGATTTTGTTTCACGTGCTTTAGCTCCTTGATTAATCCATAATTGTTCTTTTTTAAAAATTTGTGTATTTTTTCTATTTTCTGCTAAATATTCAACAATACGTTGTTTTCTTTTTATCATTGCCAAACTGAAATTACCATTATATTTATATAATTTTTGCTGATCAATATCAATAATTGAATTACAAACTGCATCTAAAAAGTAACGATCATGTGAAACAATTATAATTGTTTTTTTTTGTTTAATAATATATTTTTCTAACCAACAAATCATTTCAATATCTAAATGATTTGTTGGTTCATCTAATATTAAAATATTAGATTTTTCTAATAATCTTATTGTTAATGAAATTTTTCTTTTTTCACTACCACTTAAATTATTAAATTTTTCTGTTATATCTATAATTTTAAATTTATTTAATAATGATATAATTTCATATTCCTGAATATACTCATATTTTAAAAATTTATAAATATATTCTATAATAGTTGTATTATTATCTACTAAACTAATATTTTGATTTAAATAACTTATTTCTCCTTGTGGATTATTATATATACCATGTTCAATATTTTCTTTATTTGCAATAATATTTAATAAAGTAGATTTACCTACTCCATTTTTTCCAATAATTCCAACAACTTCATTTTCTGAAATTAGCACACTTGTATCAATGAAAATTTCTTTGGTTCCATATTTTTTTGAAATGTTCTCTAATTTTATTACCATTTTCCTCCAAAGTAAAGATTAATAATAAACATTGATATTAAGGATAATATTAATGCTAATTTGAATTTTTTTTTCTTCGTTTTATGATTAAATATCTTCATAGATAAATAACCCCCAATTAATCCAAATATGAATAATAACATAATTAAATGACTTTCAGGAATTCTTTTTTTATGATGCTTTGCATAATATTTATCTATCATAAACATATAAAAAGTTAAAATATTAATAACTATTAAATAAATGTAATAATACTTCATTCAACTAAATTCATAATTATTTCAAAATCATCATTTTTGTATTTACAATTTTCATAACTAGGTATAATATGAATATGCAAATGGAATACAACTTGTCCAGCTAATTCTCCATTATTACAAACTATTTGATAATCATTAAATCCTAATTTAATTTGTAATAAATTTGCTATTTCCTTTACTTTTTTTAAAAAATCATAATTTAATTTACTATAATCATTCATATTTTTAATATGTTTTTTGGGTACTACAATTGTATGTCCATAACTTTTAGGATTTATATCTAAAAAAGCATATACATCTTCATCTTCAT
>CAMZNW010000076.1 GCA_947313935.1 uncultured Mollicutes bacterium | reverse complement strand
AGAAGCAATTATATATTTGTTCTTTGATAATTTAAAAACTTTGTTATTAGAGTCCAAGAGGCTTTCAATAGATTTTATTGTTACTTTAGCATGTGTACTATTGTATAAAAGACCATGTTTTGTATGTGAAAAATCATTAATAAATTTTTTAGTTATCTCAAAATTAGTTATTCGTTCATCTTCCAAATAATTTATTAAATAATTTAACTTATGCATAACATTATTTTTTCTATTTGAAAATATTTTATCATTTGAAATATATAAATACTTAGTTTGATACACAAATCTTTCAAATATTTTTTTAGCCTCAATAGAGTAAGAAAATATATCGTTTATTCTTGAATAATTATTTTTCTCAGCTAATTTAAATTCTTCCAAAAAATAATTAAGCATATCATCTATTTTATAAGAAAAAGAAAATAAATTAAACGTAGAATTATAATAAATATCTTTTTTAGATAATATTATAGCTTGTTTATATTTTGGAAGTAAAGAAAGTTCCTCATAAAATAAATATTTTTTAACAAAATCGATGTTTTCTTCTCGTAAAGTATTTTCAATTACCAATAGTTTTTGTCTCATTCTTTCACGAGTTACCCCATATTCTTTACCTAATACTTCCAAAGTTTTATTTTCTTTTTCAATAACAATATTATAATCAACTCCTAAGTAATCTAATCTTGTTAAAGTTGAAGCATTTATTAAATATGAAATGTTAATATTTACTTTTTCCTTTTTTTTTAAATATTCAAAAATCAAATACGTAATCTTACCATCAATTGATAAATCTAAAATTTTTTTTTTTGTAAGAAAAAATGTATTTTTTAAAAACATCTTACTAAAATCATCAATGATTATTGTTTTATCTAACTCAGAGGAAAATTTATTCTCTAAATATAAATTTTGGATTTGTAAAATCCTCTCATTATGTGTACCATAATCTTTAACTTTATTTTCTATAATTTCCCTTGCTATTATATAATGATTATAGTTATTTTTTCTTAAGTGATCATTCAAAATTAAAATTAATTCTTTTTCTATCATTATACTCCTATAAATGTACCAAAACAAATTATTAATAACTTATTCTTTAATATAAATAGTTTTTATATATTTGTAATATCTAGATTGCTTAACATTAAAATTTCTACAAACACTGCTTATATTTATATTTTCAGCATCATTTAGAGCTTCATATATTACATTATAAATATCTTTATTTTTTAGAATTTACTCTTCTAATAATGGCATGTCTTTTTGAAAATTAAATTTTCTTCTTCTAAATTTTCACTCTTATTTTCCATATAACGTAGTTTTTCATTCAAACTCAATGATTGATAATCAATATTATTTTTTTTTTTCTTCCTCTAGTTTCATAAATCTACGACGATCAAAAGCTAATATAGGAGCTGATATCTTATTTGGTTGAGTCACACTTAATGATTTTTTCAATACCTCTATTTTAGAATCAACATCATCTAATTGACTAAGAACATATGCCTCAATAGTCATTGGTTCTTTTGGAGAGCCATATGCTAGTTGCCCATGATGAGATAATATAACATGTTTTAATGCTATAATTTCTTTTTCATGATTAATATTTAAATTAATTGCTATATTAGATACTTCTTCATAACACATTGAAATATGTCCTAATAAATTTCCTTCAATACTATATGTTAATCCATAAGCTTCTAATTCTCGGACTTTTCCATAATCATGTAATAATGCCCCTGCAAATAAAATATCTTTATTTAAATCATAAGTATCAGCATAAAATTCAGCTAATTTCAAAATATTAATACTATGAGTTGCTAATCCACCAATATAAGCATGATGAATAGCTTTTGCCGCTGGATATAAGTAAAAGTCCTCATTTTTCAAAACTGTTTCTTCTAAAATAATTTTAATATTTTCATTTTTAATTTTATCAACATATTCTTTAATTATTATTTTTAATTCCTTTGTAGACATTTCCCCACTAAAATAATATTTTAAAAAATTATCTGGTTTAGTAACTTCATGACTAATTACAGATTTATTATTTATTATATCAACAAACACATATTGTCCTAATTGATATTGTTCTTTATCTATTTTAAAAGATAGTGTATCATGAAATTCATTCCTTAATTCAATTGTCTTAATCCCACGATTAATATATTCATTACATATTAAATAAATCATATTTCCTCCTCTAAATAAAAAGTGATGCCAATATTATTAATTGTATTGCAAGTAATATATAAAAAATTATTACTATAAAAAATTTAACTCCATTTATCCGTTTTAATTCCATTAATATCATTAATA
>CAMZNW010000075.1 GCA_947313935.1 uncultured Mollicutes bacterium | reverse complement strand
GTGAAACTTTTGAAAATTTAATTAATCATCATCAAAAAACAAAAGCTGATTTAACTGTTTTAACAGCTAATGTTGATAATCCAACTGGTTATGGTCGTATAGTTCGTAATGATAAAAATGATGTGTTAAGTATTGTTGAACAAAAAGATGCTTCAGAAAATATTTTAAAAATTAATGAGATAAATTCTGGAATATATTGTTTTGATAATAAGAAATTATTTCAATATATTGATGATATTAAAAATGATAATGCTCAAAAAGAATATTATTTAACAGATATGATTAAAATATTTAATCAAAATAATTTAATAGTAAAAGCATATACTACAAATGATTCAAATGAAATATTAGGAGTAAATGATTTAGTTGCTTTATCTAAAGCGAGTAATATTTTAAAAATGCGAATAAATGAAAAACATATGAGTAATGGAGTAAATATTATTGATCCACAAAATACTTATATTGAGCCAGGTGTAATTATTGAGCCAGGTGTAATTGTTGAGCCAAATAATTATTTACAAGGAACTACTTTAATTGGAGAAAATACAATTATTTATAATGGAAATACAATTGAAAATACAAAAATAGGAAGTAGTTGTCAAATTGGTCCAAATGCTCATTTACGATTAAAGAATACAATAGGGCATGATTGTCGAATTGGAAATTATGTTGAACTTAAAAATACTATATTAAAAAATTTTGTAAAAGTGGCCCATTTAACTTATATTGGAGATACAAATGTAGGTGATAATGTTAATTTTGGTTGTGGTGTTATAACGGCTAATTATGATGGAATAAATAAACATCATATTGAAATTGGAAATAATGTTTTCATTGGTTCTAATACCAATTTAATTGCTCCATTAGAGATAGGTTCTAATACATTTATAGCAGCAGCAACAACAATGACAAATAGTGTTGATGAAAGTACATTTGTAATTAGTCGTAGTAAACAACGAAATAAAATTAGGAGAGATAATGAAAAATAAAAAAATGCAAGCAATGTGTGATAACGATAATATTAGATTATCTAGTTTAAATTCTAATAAAGAATTAGCACAAAAAATATCTGATAATATGGGGGTTGAATTATCAAGTTGTAGAATTAATCGTTTTGCAGATGGTGAAGTTCAAATCGACATTGATGAAAGCATTAGAAATGATATTATTTTTGTAATACAATCTACTTCTACTCCTGTAAATGAAAATTTAATGGAGTTATTAATTTTTATTGATGCATTAAAAAGAGCTAGTGCACGTGAAATAAATATTGTAATGCCTTATTTTGGGTATTCTAGACAAGATCGTAAATCTAAAGCTCGTCAACCAATTAGTTCAAAATTAGTAGCAAATTTAATACAAACAGCTGGGGCAAATCGTGTTATTACAATTGATTTACATGCGCCACAAATCCAAGGTTTTTTTGATATCCCAACTGATCATTTAACAGCTTTATTACCAATTAAAAAATATGTAGAAGAAAATATTTTAACTAAACATAATATAGAAGATATTGTTATAATTTCACCAGATCATGGAGGGGTAAAACGTGCACGTCAATTAGCTAAATTAATAAATTGTCCAATTGCAATAATTGATAAACGACGTCCAAAACCTAATGTTGCCGAAGTGAGTTCAATAGTTGGTGAAATTGAAGGTAAAATATGTATTATGATAGATGATATTGCTGATACGGCAGGAACTTTATGTAAAGGTGCAGATGCTTTAATAGAAAAAGGTGCTCTTGAAGTATATGGAATATGTGTACATGGAATATTATCAGATCCAGCAATTGAAAATATTCGTAATTCAAAAATAAAAAAATTAGTAATAACAGATACAATTACTTTACCAAAAGAAAAACAATGTGATGAAATTGAAGTTATTTCAGTTGATAAATTATTAGCAATTGCAATTGAAAATGTTTATAAAGGTACTTCGATTAGTCATATTTTTGGTGAAAATTAAGATGAAATTAATTGTAGGTTTAGGTAATATAGGCGATGAATATAATAATACACGACATAATATTGGTTTTATGTGTTTAGATGAGTATGCTAAGGAAAATAAATTTGTTTTTCGAAATAAATTTAATGCATTAATGTATAAAGGTATATTTTTCAATGAACAAGTTATTTTTATTAAACCAACTACTTATATGAATCTATCAGGTGAAGCAGTTAAGAAATTCATGGATTTTTATACAATTCAATTAAAAGATTTATTAATCATACAAGATGATTTAGATTTACCATTTGGAGAAATTAGATTAAAAAAAAACTCTTCTAGTGGAGGACAAAATGGGATTAAATCTATTATTAATCATTTAAATAGTCAAGATTTTATACGTTTAAAAGTAGGGATTACAAATGAATATAAAAGAGATGTTAAAATATTTGTTTTAAGTAAATTTAGTAAAATTGAACAAAAAAAATTGCCTGAAATTTATCAATGTAGTAATCAGATAATTACAGAATTTATAAAGGGTAGTGAATTTAATATATTAACGAATCAGTTAGCACAGATTAAAAATAAATAATATTGTGGAGGAATTTAAATGTATGCAGTTGAGATGTTAAATGTGACAAAAATATTTGGTCATTTTAAAGCTAATGATAATATTACATTACAAGTAGAAAAAGGTGAAATTCATGCTCTTTTAGGAGAGAACGGGGCTGGTAAATCCACATTAATGAATTTATTGTTTGGTTTTTATTCACTTGATGGTGGAGAAATAAAAATTAATGAACAAAAAGTTGAAATAACTAACCCCAATATTGCAAATGATTTAAAAATTGGAATGGTTCATCAACATTTTAAATTAATAAAACCTTTTACTGTTGCACAAAATATTACTCTAGGTAGTGAAATTACACGTAATAAAAAAATAGATATAAATGCGACTAATAAAAAAGTTCAAAATATTATCGATCAATATGATTTTAATTTAAAGGCAACGACAAAAGTTGAAGATTTAACTGTTGGTGAACAACAAAAAGTTGAAATTTTAAAGATGTTGTATAAAGAAGCAGAAATTTTAATTTTTGATGAACCAACTGGTGCATTAACTCCACAAGAAACTATTGAATTATTAAATACTATCCAAAGATTACAAAATAAAGGGAAAACAATCATTTTAATTACACATAAATTACAAGAGATTAAAGCAATTGCACATCGTTGTACGGTTATTAGACGTGGAAAAAGTGTAGCAACTGTTTTTGTTAATGATTGTACTGAAGAAAAATTGGCAGAATTAATGGTTGGTCGAGCAGTTAATTTTGATGTTAATAAAGTTGATAAAAATCCAACAAAAGATATTTTACAAATTGAAAATTTAACAATGTATAATAGTTTTGGTTCAAAAACATTAGATGATGTGACTTTAAATGTTCAATATGGAGAAATATTAGGAATAGCTGGTGTTGATGGAAATGGACAGAGCGAAATAGTTGAGGCAATTACAGGGTTACAGCAAGTATCAAGTGGAACAATTAATTATATATCTAATGATATTAAACATGATATTACAAAAAAATCAATTCGAGAAATAATAAATTTAGGGATTGGTCATATTCCACAAGATCGTCATAAACATGGAGTTGTATTAGAATTTAGTGTAGCTGAAAACGCTGTGTTAAAACGTTATTATAAATCTCCGTATGCTATTTCAGGACGATTAAATAAAAATAAATTTAATAGTTATGCAGAAAAATTAATTTTAGAAAATGATATTCGAACACCACATGGAGTAAAATCATTAACTCGTGATTTAAGTGGGGGGAATCAACAAAAATTAATTATTGCACGAGAAATAGCTGAACAACCTGATTTATTAATTGCTGTACAACCAACACGCGGGGTTGATGTAGGAGCAATTGAAAACATCCACCAATCATTGTTAAAAGAACGAGAAAATGATAAAGGGATTATCTTAGTATCATTAGAATTAGATGAAATTATGAAGTTAAGTGATCGGATAGCGGTCATGTATGATGGACGTTTAATGGGTATTGTTGATGCAAAAACAGCAACACAAAATCAAATTGGTTTAATGATGGCTGGTGGAGGTACAAATGAATAGACAAATGAAAATTAATATTATAACTGCACTATTAACTGTAGTAGTTGGTTTAGTAGTTGGAATGATAATTATCGCAATTATTGGTAGTAATCCTTGGTCTTTATTAAATGCAATTTATGAAGGTACTTTTGGTTCAGTTGTTAATTTTGGTAATTGGATTAGTATAAGTGTACCATTAGCATTAACGGGTTTAGCTGTGGCAATTGGTTATCGAGCAGGGTTATTTAATATTGGAGCTGAAGGACAATTTCAAATGGCAACAATAGCATCTATTTTAGTAGCTGTAACATCTCCATTTAATGGATTGATTACTATTTTGTTAGTAATTATAGTTGGGATAATTGTAGGAGCATTATGGGCTTTAATTCCTGGTATTTTAAAAGCTTATTATAAAATTAATGAAGTAGTAGTTACTATAATGATGAATTGGATTGCTTTATATTTAACAAATTATTTTATTGTTGTACATTTTCATACATCAACAAATTTAACACAGACACCAATAATACCAAGTACAGTATCATTAAATTTAAAATGGTTAACTAATTTAACAAATGGTTCTAATATAAATGCAGGAATATTCATTTTAATGTTAGCGGCAATTTTTTATTGGTATAGTGTAGAAAAAACAACTTTTGGATATGAGATAAAAGCAGTAGGTAATTCTTCTGAAGCAGCTATTTATGCGGGGATAGATTCTAAAAAAAGAATTATTCAAACTATGTGTTTATCAGGTGCTTTTGCAGGTTTAGCAGGAGTAGTTTATGCATTAAGTGCACCAGGATATCAAACAACACTATCAGTTTTTCGTGGTTTTGGTTTTGATGGAATTACGGTTGCATTATTAGGGCAATTATCAGCAATAGGAGTGATTTTATCTGGTTTATTATTAGGAGGGTTACGGCAAGCAGGTATTTTTATGCAAATCCAACAAATTCCAAAAGAAATATCAGATATCATAATTGGAGTAATTTTAATTTTCAGTGCATTAAGTCCAATAATTATAAAAAAAATAATGAAGAAAAAAGGTGATGCAAATGAATAGTGATATATTATTATTAATTTTATTTGGCTCTTTTTCTATGGCAGCTCCACTTATTGCAGCTGCTTATGGGGGATTATTTTCTGAACGAAGTGGTGTTGTAAACATAGGAATAGAAGGAATGATGACAGCAGGTGCTTTTTCAGGTGCAACAGTTGCATATTTTATTGGTAATGCTGGAATAAATGGTTCAATTACAATTGGTTTTATTGTAGCTATTTTAATTGGAGGATTAACTGGTTTATTACATGCATATTTATGTATATCATTAAAAGTAGACCAAATAATATCTGGTGTAGCAATAAATACAATTACTTTAGCTTTGTCTTTGTTTTTAACTGCAATTTATTTTGATGGTGCACAAGAGACTCATACATTATTAATACGTCCAATAGCGTATTTTAGTAATCGACTAACATTAGTTACTATTATAAGATTTTTATTAGTGTTTGCAGTAAATTATCTTTTAAATAAGACTAAATGGGGACTTCATGTTTTAGCAGTAGGCGAAAATCCACAAGCAGCAGATGCAATGGGAATTAATGTTATTAAAACTCGTTATCAAGCAGTAATTTTATCAGGTGCTTTTTCTGGATTAGCAGGAATGGTAGCAGTTGTTAATGTTACACAACGTTTTACTGCGACGACAGTTGGAGGATTAGGTTTTATTGCTTTAGCAGTATTAATATTCGGCCGACATCGTCCATTTGGAATAATAATGGCAGGATTAGTATTTGGATTTTCTAAAAATTTAGGAGCTGTGATTTCTACAATTGCCCCTAAATTACCAGCAATTTATTTCGATATCTTACCTTATGTTGCGACGATTGTGGTATTATTAATATTTAGTCGAAATAAAAAAGTTGAAATGGAATCTTTAGGAATTGCATATGATAAAGAATTAAGATAGATTAAATAGTTACCCATATAAAGTTATAGTACATATAATATAATCAAAATGTGTGTAAATTTAGTTTTAATATAAAAAAATAAAAAAGTAATTATATATTTAAATTGATATTTATATATAATTATTTTTTTTTAATTATGATAAACTAAGTAATGAAAAAATTAATTTAATATTTTAATGTACGAAATAAAATAATTAATCATAAAATATATAAAAATGTTATAATAAATATGATATGAAAATAGATAAAAATAAAATTGAGAAATTAAAAGTTATTAAAATTAATAATAATAATATTATTGTTGAGAATATAAAAAATGAAAAAGGGATAATTTATATCTCTAATATTTCAAGAAGTTATATAGTTTTATTAACAGATTTGTTTGAAATAAATGATATTATATATGGAGTTTTAATTAATATTGAGGGATATCGTCGTTTTTATTCTTTAATAGAAGGACATAATACAAATATTAATGAAATAGGTGGAGGTTGTTTAGGAATATTTTATTTATTAGAAAGAATTAGAATTAAAAATGAAAATATGTTGTATTAAATTGAGTTTAATATTTTAATTAAAATATATTAAAAAAATTATCAAATTTGATAATTTTTTTTATGAATTAAGTAATATTTAATATTTAAAGTAGATCAATATAATTATCTTGATATGTACCAATAAGTTTTTTAACTTCAAATACATTAATAAAAGCATTTGGATCTTCTTTTTTAATTGTATCAATATAACGATATAATTCCCCTTTATCAATTGTAATCATTAAAGTAGTATTTTTATCTAATGAAAGTCCTCCATGAGAATCAATAATAGTCATTCCACGAACAAAATTTTCAAGTAAAATGTTACGAATTTCATCAGCATGTTTAGTTACGACAAAAAGAGTTAATTTTTGTTGATTATTATGAATGTTGTCAATTGTAAGAGAAATAATAAATAAAGATAAAAACATCAATACCCCAATAGTTAAATCATGTTGAATTAAAATAGCTAAAACAATAACAAGGATGTTTACTAAGGTGTTATAAGTACCAAATGATTTCCCTTTAAAAATTGAAATATATAGTGCAACAATATCAAGACCTCCACTACTTCCACCAACGCGTAGAGCAAGTCCGATCCCTAAACCAATTAAGATTGAACCGGTCACGACAGATAAAATTTTATCATCAATGAGGATTACATTAGTTGGAATAATAGATGTAAAAATAGATACAATAGTTACTGCATAAAAACTACGAATAGTAAATCGTTTACCAACTTTAAACCAACCTAAAATAATAATCGGAACATTAATCAACCAAAATAAAATAGAAGATAAATCTGGTAATTTAAAAGCATATATTAAAATAGTAGCTAATTCTTGTGAGAAACCTAATAGACCTGTAGTATACAGATTATTTGAGACTAAGAATAAATTAGTTCCTAAAGAGAGAAATAACATTCCAATAGTAATAATTGCAATAGTTTTAAATTCATAAAATAATTTATTGTTTTTCATTATACCTCCATTATATATTAAAACATTTCATTTATAGTATAACATAATAATAATGATAATTTTATAAGATTTCTTGGTATTTTAATGTATTAAAAATTAATAAAAAATAAATTTCATCTAAATTTGTTATAATTTATTTACTTATTAGAGTAGAAATATTCATTTAGTATTTTAATATACAGAGAAAAAATAAAAGCGGTTTGTATTTTAATAAATAAAAAGGATAAATAATGCTTAAAAAATGTATAATAGTAGAAAAACTTGATAAAAAAATAATAAGTATTTTAAACGATATTAAAGATGAAGAAATTGTAATATTAACATTTAAATTGGAAAATCAGAGATTTGATGAATTATTACCTGAAAATATAAAACATTATAATTTTTGGGAAATGCAACGAATTAGAGATGGGATTAACATGCTATATCCAATTAATGAACAGTTTGATGAATATGGTGAAAAGTTATTTAATATAATAAATTACCCAAATAGTGAAAAAATTTATAAAATAGAAAAAAATATTTTAATGTCAGATACTATTTTTTGTACAGATTATTTAGATAATTTTAATCGATTATTATATCGTGAGATGATGGAATATGGAAAAAAAACACGGGTAAAAATATATGATTATATGGGAGAAGAAGTAGCGACCTTTTATTATAAAAATAATAAAAATATAGAATATCCGCAAGATATTAAAGATGTGAAATTATCAAAAAATTATAAAAAATTAATAGAATGGCAAAATATATGGTTACAAGATGTATTACCAAAAGATCTTGATTTTTGTTTTGTTTTAGAACCTAAATTTCAAAAGATAATTCAAGAAATAGAATATCTAAATGTTGAAATATTTTATATTTTTAATGAAAAAAAAAATAAAAAAAACCATCTAAATTTAAGTAGAGTTAATAATAGAAAAAGATTGCAGAGTGTAGTGAAAATAAAAAAACATACAATATATTTTTATATAAGAAAGATAAAAAGGAAAATTAGGTAAGGAAAATTATGAAAAAAGTTTATATATTAACTAATGGACTAGCTTATAAATTTGGTGGACGAACTAAAAGTATTTTTGTTCGAGCAAAAATGTTAGCTGATTTAAATTATGACGTAGAAATACTATTTGTTGGTCTTGATTTTAATCATTATCGTCAATTTGAAGTTATGTATAAGGAGTGGAATTTATCTAAAAATATAAAACTTCGTTCTATATGGCAAGAGTTAAAAAAAACAACTGGAATTAAAAAATATCCATATTTAAATGCAAATGATCAGTATGAACAAGAAGTGTGTAAGTTTGGATATTTTCCTGTTGATAATGATATAGAATATTGTCGCCATATAATACCAAATACTAAAAATCATAATTATGTTGATTATTTGGATCATGAGCAAACTTTAATTCGTCGTTGTTATTATCCAACACAAAAATCAATGACACATGTTAAATATTTTAATTCTGATGGAAGTGTTTGTTTTACGGCTAATTTTATCCAAGGAAAAAAGTTAAATGAGATGATAAATATTGATTATTTTAATGGACGATATGATAAGGGGTACTTTAATTCAATATATGAGTTAAAAGCGATGTGGTTAAATAATATCATTGGAAATGAATCAGCTTATCTTTTTAGTGATGCACGGATAGAAGATCAAACAGTTCAATTGATAAATCTTCCTAATATAAAAATATTTTATATTTTTCACACTATTCATACAATAATAAAAGATAAAAATAAAATAACTAAAAAATTTAAGCCGATAATAAAAAAAGGTCTTGGTAGTGAAGAAATAATTGTTTTAACTAATGAACAAAAAGAAGATATTTTATTATTAAAAGAGTATGGGGGGATAAAAGTAAATGTTATTGGACATCCTCTTAATCGACAAATAATCAAAGAAAAATACAATAATAAAAGATTTATAGTTATTTCACGTTTAGTTAAAAGTAAAAAAATTGAAGATGTAATTTATGCATTTGAATTATTTTCTAGAAATAATAAAGAATATAGTTTAGATATATATGGTCAAGGAGAACTTCAAGATGAATTACAAGCTCTTATTAATAATCTAAAATTATCAAATAGTATTACATTATGCGGTTATACAAATAAAGTATATGAAGAATTACAAAATTCTTTAGCAATGATTAATACGACTGCTTTTGAAGGGTTTGGAATGTCGGTAGGGGAGAGTATTATAAATGGTTGTCCCGTTATCTCTTATGAATATCGATATGGATTAAAAGAATTAGTAGTTAATAATAAAAATGGTTATATTGTAAAAGAAAATAATATTAATGAACTAGCAAAAACAATGGAAGTAGTTATTAATAATCAACAAAACCGTCAAGAAATAAGTAATTCTTTAGATAAATATAGTACTGAGAACATTAAAAAATTATGGCAAGAATTATTAAATTAATTATTAATTAGATTATAATAAATAATTAAAAAATATTCCTTTTTTCTATTATTATAAAAATTTATTATATTATTATGCATATCAAATTCGTAAAAAAAAATAAATGGTATAATTATATGTAGTAAATAAGGAGGAAGAAATGAAAAAGAAATTATGGTCTCCATATATAGCTGGAGCATTAGTAGGATTAACATTAGTATTATCAGTAGGTTTATTTGGTGGTTGGTATGGTACTACAACGACATTTGCAAGATTTGGTTCTGCAATAGTTGCACCATTTACAAATATGAATGATATGGCATTTTTTACCGATAGTGATGGTTTATTTAGTTATCATACATTATTTAATTTTCAAACGTTTTTTGTAATTGGAATTGGAATTGGTTCTTTTGTTTCTGCAAAAACATCAGGTTATTTTAAAATTGTAACAGTACCAGAATTATTTAGTAAAAGATTTGGAGATAGTAAAGTTCGTCGTTATATCGTTGCTTTTATTGGTGGTAATATTATGGTAATAGGAGCAAGATTTGCTGATGGATGTACAAGCTGGTGGGGATTAAGTGTTGGTTCAAAATTAGATTTTGCTTCTTTTGCAACAGTTGGAATGTTTTTCTTAGGAGCTGTTATAACATCTAATTTATTTTATGGTCGTAAATTTATTAAGGGGGTAAACAAATAATGAATACAATAATGGGACTTTTAGTAGGATTTTTATTTGGCTTTTTATTACAAAAAGGTGGAGTTTTAAAATATGAAGGACAACAATCAGCAATGCAATTAAGAGATTTAACTATGTTTCGTTTTATGATAACAGCGATGGTAGTTGGTGCAATTGGGATGTATTTTTTAAACACATTTGGTATTATAACTTTAACACATGAACCATTTTCAATATTTGGAGTTGTTGTTGGAGGTTTAGTATTTGGTATAGGATGGTCATTATTAGGTTATTGTCCTGGAACAGCTGTTGGAGCACTAGGAGAAGGTCAATTAGATGCAATTTTTGGTATTATTGGTTTAATTACAGGTTCTTTAGTTTATAGTGTAATATATCCACAAGCTAGTAAATTATATGAAAATACAAAAATATTTAATTCAAATGGGGGAAATCCTTCATTATATGATATAATGCCTGGTTGGTTAGCAGTAACTTTAT
>CAMZNW010000074.1 GCA_947313935.1 uncultured Mollicutes bacterium | reverse complement strand
AAAAAATGAATGGTATTAATGAAGTTGTAAATAAAAAAATAAATACTAGTATTATAATTTTTTTAGAATAAAGAAAATTCTTTGTTGAATCATTTATTTTCTTTGTTGTTTTATAAAGATTGCTATCATCCTTCTTCATGTGTTCCTCCATTTATATATTGATTATATATCAAGGAGAATGTAATTAGTTCTTTTTGGATTGGTGGCATATGTTTATTTAGGTAATATTTAAAGAATTTTTTTTATTATTAATTCATTATTTATTCATAGCGCACTTTTTTTCACTTCTTCACCATATTCTGTAGTTACTCTTCCTAATGAATTTTTATCCGATGGTCTAAAATGGATTCCTTTATTATTGGAAGATTTTATGAAGTTAATATTATTGTTTTTATCCAATAATCCCCCATTAAAAAATCTATCTTTATATTCTAAAAACCCTTCATACACCATCTTTATTTCTTCATCATTAAAACATATCTCCTTAACATCCTTTATTTTTGAAAAAAGTCTGTTTTCCTTGTTATTTAAATATGTTATTACAATAAATTTGTTTTCAAATACTTTTGAAAATTCACTATCTTCTCATTCATTATAAACCTCAATATTTAAATTTAAATTTATCTTAAATGATTCCTTTATTGCAAATGAACCATCTCTTTTTTCATTTAGTGGTATAGTTTTAAAAGTAAAATACTCTCCTGTTTCATTAAATATTCTTTCAGAAAGACCCTTAAAAGATTTCTCATCATAAAGGTTGTAAATTGATAGATAGGTCTATTTTTAATAAGTGGTGTATGTTTGTTTAAATAATATTCAAAGGATTTTTTATTATTGGTTTATTTCTTTAACTTCTTTTGCAAAGTATAGTGTTATTATATAAAATATATTTTTTATAAAAATTTTAAATAAATTTGTCAACCAAAAATGTAAATGTTGCATCGTTTGAAAGTTCAGGCATCGATAATCCTTTTGATGCTTTTTTTATAGGATATTCAAAATGATTGTTTGATTCAAATTTTAAATCCATTAATTTATTATTATTTGATTCAATTCATTTGAATCTTTTTTTTAAAGAGGGAGGTATTTTTTTTAATAATTCATTAATGCTTTCGCCTTTTGATGTCTCGATAATTTCATACAACAATAATTTTGCACTATTATTATTTGTCAGCTGTTGATAGCTTATTTTTATATCCCTTTTTGTTTTTGAAAATGATTTAATTTCAATGTCATTCATCTCTTTATCAATAAAATCATATATTGAATTACTATTTTGATTAGGTTTCAATGAATAATCTAACATCGCTCTTAATTCAGCATATACTCCCCTGGCATCTTCAATGCTCAATTTTGAAAAAGATGCTTCTAATAATTTTTTTATTTCATTTATTGTTATATTTAGCGGTTTATTTATTTTAAAAAATATATTAAATAATTCATCTAATATTATCCTTGGATAAACATCTTTGAAAATAATGCCCTCATATTTTTTGTCATTAATTTCAACATCACACAAATATTT
>CAMZNW010000073.1 GCA_947313935.1 uncultured Mollicutes bacterium | reverse complement strand
CGTTCTATTATTAAATTATTTTCTAATTTAACGGCTCCTATTTCAATAATTTTATTAAAATTTGCACTCAATCCAGTAGTTTCTAAATCAAATACAATATATTTAGAGTTTTTAATTAATTGATTATTTACGTTAAAAACTATTTCTGTATCTTTAACAACAGTTGCTTCTATACCATGAATTATTTTAACGCCTGTATTTTTAGTTATTTTTTCTGCATCAACATATCCTTGTACAACATCATGATCAGTAATTGCAATTGCTTGATGACCAAAATGTTTAGCTAATTTTGCATATTCTTCTAATGTATTAATTCCATTATTTTTAGACATTTTAGTATGCATATGTAACTCTACACGTTTTTGTTCATATTCATCTACACGTAAAGAAATCTTTGGTTTTGCATCTATAATTGACGCTGATGAAATCATAATAGTCTCTTCTTTTGAATAACGGTCATATTCTTTACGTCCACTAATTCTAACTATCATTCCAATTTTAAATATTTCTAAATCTGCAATAGTTGGTGGTTGATTATTCCAACCTGGAAATGCTTTTGCCGTAATAGTTCCAGTCTTATCTGCAATCATAATAATTAATAAATGTGTTTTTGTAGTTTTACGTAATTCTAATTCAAAAATTTCCCCTTCAATTGCACAATTAATCAACATATTATTTTCATCTAAAACTTGCTCAATTGGAAGAACTTTGTTTTCTTGAATATTATTACCAAAAATAGCAACTTTAGTTGATTTAACATCGTTAAATTCATTTTTATTGAAAAATTCGTCTTCTCGTTTTTTTATTTCTTTTTCTAATTCTAAAGTATAATTATCTTCAATATCATTAAATTCAATTTCAAAATTTTCAATTCCTAAATCATTTATTATTAATTGTAATACATCAATATTTCGTACTAACATTTTTTTTTCCTGAATACTTTTAATATCAAAAACGAATTTATTATCATAAATATTCATCGAAGTATTTTTAAAAGCACTATTTAATAATCTATTATTTTTAATAATATAATCATAATAATCTTTAATTATTCTTACATCTTGTTCTAACAATTTTTTTTGTTCTAGAGTTAAATGTATAACAATATTTTTTATTTTATTTTTAAAAAAATCAGAAAATTTATTTAAAATTTCTAAATAATAATCTAACTCAATTAATTTATTGCTATAAATATTTATTGTCCATTGAGATAATAAAACATCTACTTGAACATCTTTTATATATAAATTATAACTTGGTTTTATCGTAATTCCTAATTGTTTAAATAATGACTCAAGATTTTTCATTTATACACTCAATTCATCAAAATTCAATTGAATATCATAATCTTTTATTAATTTTTTAACCATATTATTAATCTCATCATTTGCTCCATCTATAGTATTACATAATAAAAAATATA
>CAMZNW010000072.1 GCA_947313935.1 uncultured Mollicutes bacterium | reverse complement strand
CTATAAGTTCACCAAAAAATGCATTATCAAGACCATAACAAACTGCTACTCCATCTCCAATTGTTACTACTTCACCAACTTCATCTAAATCTAATTTAACATCGTATTCTTTAATTTTAGATTTTAAAAGTGATGCAATTTGTACTGTATTTAAAGCCATAATTTCACCTCTTTATTTGAATGTTTTTTGTATTTTTGTGAGTTGCTTTTTAACTGTATTATCAATAATTTTCCCATTATATTTAATACACATTCCACCAATTGTCTCTGGTTTAATTTTAAAATCAATAATTACTAAACTATTAAGTTTTTCTTCAAGTGAAATTCTTAACTCATCATATTTTTTATATGATAATTTTTTAGCATTAGTAATTTAAACTATTGTGATATTTTCATTTTTTAAAAATATTTTTTGAACATCTTCAATAATCATTCTTAATAATGCATAATTTCCAGCATCAATTAAAATTTTTAATAAATTTATAGTTTCTTTATTAAAATTATTATTTTTTAATTCGTCTATTAATTCATGTTTAATATTTTTAGATATAATTGGACTTTCTAATACTTGTTTTATTTCATTAGATACATCATTTATTGCTTGCAAATCATACAATGCCTCTGAAACTATGCCTTGTTCACTACATACTTCATAAAAAACATTAGCATAATCTTCTACTAACTTACGCGCGTTCAAGATTAACCTTTTTTAATGCTTGGTTCATCATTGCATTATTATCTTCAGCATCTATTGCATCAACTAAAAATTTTTCTGCTACTAATGTTGCCATTTGAATTACTTCATTAGAAAGTTCTTCTTGGACTTGTAGCTTTTCTTGTTCAATTTCTATTTGAGCTTTTTCTAAAAGTGCATGTGCACGCTCTTTTGCTTGAGCTATTATAATATTTTTTTCTTTTTTAGCTTCTTCTTCTGAAGAAGCTAAAATTTGCATTTTTTTAAGTTTTAATTCTTTTTTTTCTGCTTCTAATTCACTTAAAATAAAAGCAGCTTGTTCTTGTTTATTTCGTGCATCTTCAATATTTCCATTTACCGTATCTTTACGTTTTTGCATGTATTCAACATACGCACTATAGGTCCATTTTTTTATAAAAAGCACTAAAATAATTGTCGCTGCAATTTGCATCACTACAGCATTAGATATAAACGAATTAAACATACTTTTTTCTCCTTATAAACTTATTATTAATTACATTTTCATGAAAATTAATACTAATGCGATAATCAAACCATAAATTGCACTTGACTCAGCCAATGCAGCCCCAACAAACATATTTACTTTTAATTCTTCAACCATTTCTGGATTTCTTGCCATACCTTCTAATGCACCTGCAATTAATCTACCTTGTCCGATTCCTGTCCCAATTCCTGTTAACCCTATTGCTAATCCTGCACCTATTGCTACTAATCCTGTATCCATAATAATTTCCTCCATTTTTTTATTTTTGATCAATTGTATTAACAATCATTCCAATATTAACCAAAGTTAATACTGTAAATACAAATGCTTGTATTAGTGGACTAAATAACGAAAAATAAATCGATAAAAATGACCCCATAAAAGCAAATGTTGCCGCTATAACTACATTAACTGCCCCTGAAATGAATAATAATAACGGTCCATTTCCTAAGTTTAAAACAATATCCATATTAATTAAATAATTTGGTATCATCCAAAAACCTAGCATTATAATTGCTCCTGCTGATATATTTCCAAATAAACGAAATCCCATCGAAATTGGTTTAGCAAAATTTCCAACTAACTCTAATGGCAACATCCAAAAAGGTGTTGCTAATTCTTTGGTATAATGCTTAAATCCTACAACATAAATCCCATAAGCTGTCCATACGAAAAACAGAAAAAATGACCATGTTAATGTATATATTGGGTTAAACCTAGCTCCTTCAGAAAGACCAATTAAACCAATAACATTTGTTAATGCTATTGTTAAAAAAATTGTTATTGCAAGTGGTGTCAATTTAGCAACATACTTTTTACTAACCATTGATTCCACTAATCCTTCAAAAAATCCGAAGATAAGTTCAATAATGCTTTGACTATTAGATTCTATTTTTAAAGGGTTTAACCTTTTAATTTGAAATCTTAGTAAAAACAATAATATTGCAACAAAAATAAAAACAGCAAACACAGTTATATAAGGCTCAAATACAGTTTTAGCAAAACCACTTAATTGTTCTTTTGCCATCAAAAAATCACCCTTTCTGTTTTACCACTTCTTTTAGTATCTTAAGTAGTACCATTCGATAAACTACTGCTGTAATAGCACCAGTTAAAAAAACATAATCTGCAAAAAATATTCCTAAAAATGATAATCCAAATAAATAAATTAACATATTTAAAATAAAACTTTTGTAAATTGTTTTTAGTACTGCACCTTTCTCAATATTACTACTTTCTTTTATTGTCCGTTTCATATTTAAATGAAATACTAAAGAGCTAATTGCAGCACCTACAAAAAATCCCACAAATAATAATTTATATATTTTTAATAATTGTGAAATTATGAATAAAATTAAAGTAATAACACTAAAAGTAATGTCGACTTTTCTTTTTTTTTCGAACATAAAACCTCATTTCGAATAATTGTGTGCACTAAGTGCATATTTATATTATACTATTTTTAAATTATATTTGTGAGAATTATTCTTTAATTTTTTTATGTAATCATTTTTATTAGAAAAATTAAAATTAAAAGAAATTTAAAGTATCTATATTTAAAAATTAATTTAAATGGTAAGTTAGATAGTTTTATAAATTTTATAAATTTCACATATTTATTACACTTAAAAAAGTTACAATTAATTTTAATTGTAACTTTTTCTATAATGTACTTTTAATTTATATTTTAATAAATAAAATCTATATTTATTCTTTTAATTCCATAATTATTTTATTTTTTATTCCAATTAAAATATCCATAAATAGCTACAATCAAATAAACCGTAAACATTAGTACTAAATTTAAATCTCCAAAATAAATCCACATAATAATTGAACCAAGATTAACAATAATCCATAAAACCCATTGTTGAGCATACCTTTTTATCATCATATATTGTGCTAAAAGTGTAAATACAGTTGTCACCGCATCAAATACTTTTAATATTTGAGGTAAATTAGATGGACTTCCTTTTAATTGTATTGATACTACATTATAAAAAACTGTACTTAATAAAATAATAGCAATCACACTTATTAAATATATTACTCCTTGATATTTTATTTCTGCTACTTCAATTCGTTTTGAATTATCATGTTTATAATTACTCCAATAATAATATCCAATTACTTGAACTGGAATTAAAATATAAATATTTAATAAATAATCATACAAATATCCATAATGATATGCAACTAATCCATATGTACTAACTGCAATTACACCTACATAATAATTTCGAATATCTTTTTTTGCAACTAAAAATACACATAGTACTCCACTTATTGTTGCTACTAGATTTAATCCCGACCATATTTGTGCATTAGCATTTTGACTAATTAAAAAAACTATTATAATACTTACTATTGTAAACACTAAAAATTTCACTCTTTGCATTATCTCCATTTTAAGTCCCTTTTATAATTAATTTTATTGTTCATATATTTTAATACATTTTAAACTCTAAAAATAAATCATTATATTTTTGCATATATTCATTACCAATAAAACGATAATATTCATCATTTTTAGTTACTTCATAAGGTGGATAAAATCGCGGATCATTAATTACATCTGGATCCATTAATTTTTGTGCCGCTTTATTTGGTGTTGCATATCCAACCCAATCTGCATTTTGAGCAGCATTTTCAGGTAACAGCATAAAATTAATAAATTCATAAGCCCCTTTTTTATTTTTTGCTGTTTTTGCAATAGCAATATTATCTAAAAATATATTTGAACCTTCTTTTGGAATCGTATATGTTAAATCACTATTTTCATCAATCATCGCTTGTGCTGAACCTGACCATGTTAACGCTGCTGCTGCTTCACCTTGAGGCATTAGTTGTAACATTTCATCACCTATTATTGCTTTTACATTATCTTGTAAACCAAATAATTTTTGTTGCGCTAAGTTTAATTGTTGATCATTAATTGAATTTAATGAATAACCTAAACTTTTCAAACTACTTCCTAATACCTCACGTGCTCCATCAACTAAAAATAAATCATTTTCCAAACTAGGATCCCATAAATCTTCCCATGAATCAAACTTTAAATTTGTTTTTGTAGTATTATAAATAATACCGACTGTTCCCCAAAAATAAGGAATAGAATATTTATTTTTCGGATCAAAAGGTTTGTTTAAAAATTGTTTATCAATGTTTTTAAAAGCAGGTAGTTGTTTATAATCTAGAGGAACTAATAAATTTTCTTGTCGCATTTTATCAACCATATAATCTGATGGAAAGATAATATCATAGGGTGATGAACCAGCTTTTACTTTTGTATACATTGCTTCGTTTGAATCAAAAGTTTCATATACTACATTATAACCACTCTCTTTTTCAAATTTAGTAATTAAATCAGGATCAATATATTCTCCCCAATTATAGATAAATAAATTTTGTTCATGTAAATTTGGATGATAAGTTAGTCCTAATTTTATCATTTGTAATAGTAGTATTAAAATAATTATTACAATAATATTTTTAATTATTTTTGACATATTTACTTTTACCTCCACGAATTTCAAATATGTAATATAAAATAGCCATTACAAAGGTTATTACAAAAATTATTGTACTTAATGCATTAATTTCAAGTGATATTCCTATTCTTGCTGATGAATAAATATTAACTGCTAATGTTGTAAAACCATTTCCAGTTACAAAGAAAGTCACTGCAAAATCATCTAATGAATAAGTAAATGCAGTGAAAAATCCAATGATTAAACCTGGTTTAATTAAAGGGAGCAATATTCTACTAAATACTTGATATTCACTTGCTCCAAGGTCTTTTGCTGCATAAATAATATTTCCATTTAATTGGTTTAATTTCGGTAAAATCATGATTACTACAACTGGAATACTAAAAGCAATATGTGCTAAACATACTGACATAAATCCAAATGGTATTGCAAAAACTGTAAATAGTAATAAAAATGATATCCCAATTATTACATCAGGTGAAATAATTAAAACTGAATTTAATGAATAAAGGATATTTTGTTTTTGTTTATTCTTGGTTTGATAGATTGCAATCGCTCCTAATGTTCCAATAATTGAAGCTATTAAAGCACTTATTAAGGCCACAATCACTGTATTTAATATTATTATTAAAATATCTTTATTATGTAATAGTTCTCGATACCATTTCAAAGAAAAGCCATCAAATGATACCATCGTATCTCCACTATTAAAACTGTATATAATTAAATAAAATATTGGAAAATATAAAAATATAAACATCATTGTTAAAAATAAGTTTCTACTAATTTTTTTAAACATTTGCACCACCTACACTTGGGATATCTACATTTTTTTTACGAAGGAATTTTTTACGAGGATATTGTACAATAAAAATTGATAAAAATAAACTAATAATTAAAATACTTCCAATCGCTGCTCCCATTCCCCAATTTCCAGTAACCAAAAAATGCTCTTCAATTGCTGTTCCTAATGTGATGATTTGATTTCCAGCAATTAATCGTGTAATCATAAAGATTGATAAACTTGGAATAAAAACCACTTGAATTCCTGCATTAATTCCATTTTTAGATAGTGGAATGATAATTTTTTTAATTATTTGCCATTTATTTGCACCTAAATCTTGAGCTGCTTTAATTAAATTTTCAGGAATTTGTTCAATTGAATTATAAATTGGTAAAATCATAAAAGGAATAAAAATATAAATTGATACAATTAAAAATCCTTTAATTGTAAATAAAAATTGAACTGGATTTAAATTTAATAAAACTAAAATATTGTTTAAAAAACCTTTAGTTGCTAATAAACCCATAAAAGCATATGTTTTTAATAATAGGTTAATCCAAGATGGTAAAATTAATAAAATTAATAAAATTTTTTTATATTTTGTTTTTAAAATTAAATAAGCAGTTGGAAATGCTAGCATTAAACATATTAGTGTAATTAATAAAGCATATATAATTGAATTAAAAGTCATTTTTAAATATGTACTTGAAAAAAAAGTTTTATAGTTAATCAAATTAAAATGATGGTTCATATCTAAAAAAGATTGAATAAATATTAATAATATTGGTAATACTACAAATATTATTATCCATAAATAATAAATGATTGCATACTTTTTAAAATCTTTAAACATTAGTACTCATTAAATGAATATCTTCTGGATCAAAATCTAAAAATACTTCTTCACCCGGCATAACATTTTTAATACTATGAATTAACCATTTTTCCCCACTTATGTCTTGTCCAACTATTTCATAATGCATTCCTTTAAATAATCTAGTAATAATTTGTACTTTCAATTTTGTTTTATGTGTAACAATTTTTAAATCTTCTGGTCGTATTACTACATCTACTAAAGTCCCTTGATTAAAATTACCATCTACACATTTATAAATATCATTATTAATTTTCACTTGATAATCCCCTAAATATTTAGCACTAATAATGTTTGATTCACCAATAAAATCTGCTACAAAACGATTTTTAGGCTCATCATAAATATCAATTGGATTACCTTTTTGCATTACTTGACCATTATTTAATACATATATATAATCACTCATTCCCAAAGCTTCTTCTTGATCATGCGTGACAAAAACAAATGTAATTGCTAATTCTTTTTGTAGTTTTTTTAATTCATATTGCATTTCTGTTCGTAATTTTAAATCAAGTGCTGATAATGGTTCATCTAATAGTAATACTTTAGGTTGATTTATTATAGCTCGTGCAATTGCTACACGTTGTTTTTGTCCCCCACTTAGTTCTGCAATATCACGATAAATATATTCACCTAAATTCACAAAATTAAGCGCATCCATTACTCGTTTTTTCTTTTCTATTTTAGATATTTTTTGTAGAGATAAACTAAATGCCACATTATCATATACATTTAAATGTGGAAATAAAGCATAATCTTGAAAAACTGTATTAACTAAACGTTTATTAGGCTCAATATTTGTAACATCTATTCCATCAATTAAAATTTGTCCAGCATCAGGTTTAATAAATCCGGCAATTAAATTTAATATTGTTGTTTTCCCACATCCAGATGGTCCTAATAATGTATAAAATTTATTATCATCTAATTGCATGCTAAAATCTTCAAAAATAACTGTATGATCATAACTTAAAAAAATATTTTTTAATTCAATTTTTATATTCATTTTCCCCCATTTCATAAATAGCCATATATATTACCGCTTTAACGACACTAATTATCCTATTTGCAATAAATGCATCATGTCGTCCATTTAATTGATATTCATAATCAATAAATTTATTATTTTCATATTTAATTGTTTGTTGTTTTAAATGAATTGATGGAGTTGGTCGTACAATTACCGAAAATATTATCGATTCAATTCCATTTGTATAACCACCATTTATTCCACCTTGTAGATTTTTAGCACTTACTATTTTATTTTCTTGCATATAATAAACATCATTAGCTTCACTACCTAAACAATTCAAATACTCACTTCCCAAACCAAATTCTACCCCTTTTATTGCACCAATTCCAAACAAATACTTACTTAAAATTGACTCAAAACTATTAAAATACATTCCCCCTGTTAAAGCTGGTACACCATCTACTTTAAAAGTTAATTTTGCACCTACTGAATTACCACTATTGGCTATTTCAGAAATAACTTCCTTCATTTTTATTTTAACTATTGGATTCAATACTGGAAAATCACTATTTAATTCTTCTAATTGTTTTGATGTTGCTAATATTATTTTATCATCTTTTAAATCTAAAACTTCTTTTATTTGACCATATATTTTTATCTTTGGACTATTAGTTTCAATAATAGCTCCAATTACAACATATAAAGCAGTAAAACGACCAGAAAATTTTCCTCCACCTGCATAATCATATTTTTCACCCTCTTGTAAATATCCAATTATATCACTATGCGATGGTCTAATTACTCCTTGTAAATAATCTTTTTTTTTTATATTATTATTAGGTATTTCTATTATTATTATATCTTTAATAATTTTATTATTTTCTACTCCATCAATAAAATAAACTTCATCTTTTTCAATTCGTGATGTATTAAATTTATATTTTGCTTGCCGTTCTTTTAATCTAGTTGCAATTAAAGTTTCATCAATGATGAAACCTTTTTTTAATCCACTAACTTCTACTCCAATTACATCATCATGACTTGCACCATAAAATTTATAGTTCATTTACACCTCATTTGTTAAAATTATCTGTAACTTTCAATAACGCATTTTCAATTAAAGTTATTTCTTCTTTTGACATTGTTGACAAAATTGAATCTATTAAATTTTCATGCCATAAATCATGTTCTTTTATAACTCTCATCCCATCTTTTGTTAATTGTAAAGTTTTAATTCTTCGATCTAATTTATTTACTTCTTTAGTTAAATAACCTTTTTTAATTAATTGACTAGTCGAAGTAGTTAAAGAACCTGAAGTTACATGCAAACGATTAGCAATAGCATTCATACTAGAAGGATTAGTACGATTTACCGCCTCTAATATGTGAATTTCAGTTATAGATATTTTTTCATTAGCAAATATTTTTCGCATATCTTCTTGTTCATTATTTAAAATAATATTAAAGGCATTTACAAAAAATTCATTTGCTATTTTATTTTTAATCATCATTCTCCTAGTTTTTTAAACATTGCAATATTTGCTTTGGCGTTACTTTTTGAATATTATAAGTAATCATATAAGAATTTACTTTTGTTGTAACTTTTTCAATTCCATCCAATTTTCTTAATTTATCAATTTCTTCTATTGATGTATTTATTTTTAATATTTCAAACTCTTTTAAAAAATCAGTATTATCTAATACTGTTTTCATATTATTACGAAACTCAGATAAATATTTCTTTCGTAACTTTTTTTGCAATTCAACTTCTTGTTCATTCAAACCAACTGCTTTTTTTTTATTTGCTAAATCATTTATTTCTTTTATTAATTCTTCTCCAATTGCCATATTCCATCCTTTTTACTATACCATAAAACATGCATCTTGTTATTATACCATGTATACTGACGCTTTGCATAATTACGTGAATTTTTTTTAGTTAACTCTATTGCCTCATCTAAACTTGTCACCTTATTTAAATAACTATGTATTTCTTTATAACCAATTGCTTTTTGTGAAGGATAATTATATTCAAATTGTTCAACCTCTTTTACTAAACCATCCTTAATCATTTGGTCTACTCGATTATTAATTCGTTCATAAATAATTTCTCTTTTATCTGTTAAACCAATTATTTGGAAATTATCATATACCGCTTTTTGACCATTATCATTGATTGGAATATCTAACTCTAATTTAGTTGCAATAATAACTAAACGTCGATGATTATTTAAATCTGAATGATTTAATTTAATCCTCATCTTTTTAATATTTTTTCGTAACTCTTCATTAGTTAACTCTTCATTTTTTAGTTTCAAAGTTTCAAACCCTTCAACTTCATTAAAACGATAATCAAATAAAACCGCTTGAATATATAAACCACTTCCTCCAACTATTATTGGTAATTTACCTCGACTTTTAATTTCTTTAATTGATTCACGCGCCATCTTTTGAAATTTAACTACATTATAATCAACTTTATAATCACAAATATCAATCCCATGATGAACTATTTCTGCTTGTACATCTTTTGAAACTTTCGCGGTTCCAATATTCATTTTTTTATAAACTTGAAAAGCATCTCCACTTATTATTTCTCCATTATACTTTTTGGCTAGTTCAACTGCCGTTTCTGACTTTCCTACTGCTGTTGGTCCTACAATTACTAAACAATCTAAATTCTCATTAATTTCTATTTTATCTATCATCTTAAAACACCCTTTTAAATAATTTTTCTATTTCATAATTTTTTATATTCACAATAATAGGTCGTCCATGTGGACACGTATATGCAAATTCACATTCATTTAAATCTTTCATTAATTGTTCAACATCAGCACTATTAATATATTGATTAGCCTTAATTGAACCTTTACATGCCAAAGATTCTGCAAGTTCATCATTATACTTATCAAATTCAATTTTTTTATTTTTACTAATTAATTCAAATAAATTTAAAATATCATTTTCTAAATTACCACTTTTTAAATAAAAGTTATCGATTGCAATTACACGAATCATTTGTTCGCCAAATTCTTCAACAATAATCCCTAACTCTTCATATAATTTTAATATCTCAATAATATTAATCCGATCATTTTTGGGTAATTCTAAAACTATTGGTAACAATAATTTTTGTACATTAAATTTTTTAGATTTAAATTTATTTAAAATTAATTCATAATTTATTCTTTCTTGTGCTGCATGTTGATCAATTAAAAATAAACCTTCATTATTTTCAAATAATAAATATGTATTTTTATAAGTTCCTATATAATTAAATATTGGCAATTGCCACTTTACTTCACTAACATCATGAGTTTTTTGTAAATCTAATTCCAAAGGCTCTATATTGTAATTATAATTTTTTTTTTCTGCAAAATCTAAATTTAAACTTGAATTATCTCTTTTATCTAAATGACCATCAACAATATAATGATCATCAACTAATGCTCCTTTTATTGTCTCAGAAACTTGTTGACATAACTCTTCAATTAATGATATTTTAACTTGCTGTTTATTTGGATGAATATTTACATCAACCAAAGCATAATCCATCTTAATTTTTAAGATAAATATTGGATATTGATTAGTATGTAAATAATCACTTAAACTTTCTAATATTTGTTTTTCCAAATGATAATTACTTATTAATCGTTCATTAATAAATATTGTTATGAAGGATTTTTTAGTACGTGTATATTCTAATCCAGCAAAAACAACATTAACATCAAAATTATCACTTTTTATTGTATTTAATTTTAAACTTCTAGCAATATCATATGAATAAACTTGTGCAACAACTTCTTTTATATCATTACGTCCAGAAGTTGATAAACTTTCTTTTCCATCATTTATTAATTTAATTGCAATGTTTGGATAACATAAACTTATTTTATTTAAATAATTAATAATTAATGATAATTCATACATTAAATTAGATAAATGCTTATATCGAACTGGTGTATTAAAAAATAAATTTTTAACACATACCTCTGTCCCTTGATTAAAAGCGCACTCTTCCATTATATAATTACCATCACCACTTGAAATTAACTTATGTCCATCTTTTCCATCTATTGATGAAGTTATTTCCATTTTCGATACAACAAACATACTTGCTAATGCCTCACCACGAAATCCTAATGTTCCAATATTAAATAAATCTTTATCACTATATAATTTAGAAGTTGCATGGCGTAAAATAGATTTTTCTAAATCAGCTTTATTCATCCCAAATCCATCATCTAAAACACTTATTTCTTGTAACCCTGACTCCTTAAGAGTTATAATAATCCTTGATGCATTTGCATCTAAAGCATTTTCAACTAATTCCTTAACTACTGATAAAGGACGTTCAATTATTTCTCCTGCCGCTATTTTATTTGCTAAAACTTCACTCATTACTTCTATTTTCGCCATTTCCCTCCTTTACTCATTAACTTATTATAGCAAAATTAATTAATTTTAGGTAAAACAATGGCATCACGTATATTAAAATACAAGTGAAATTTGTTAAATCTTAATTATGTAAAATATTTAAAAGATAAAAAAAAATTCTAGTATTCTAAAATCTTTTTTTTTCTTCTTTTAAATATTTTTTTAATTGAACTACAATTGTAATACTTGTATAAATTAAAATTATTGAAATTGGTACTGCTACAATAATTAAGATCATTTGTATTAAATCTAATGCCTTAACACCACCAGTTATTATTAAAACAATCGCTAATAATCCTTGTAAAAATGACCAAAATATCTTTTGTTTTTTAGGGGATTTATTAATTCCACCATTTGTTAATGAATCTACTACTAAACATCCTGAATCACTTGAAGTAACAAAAAATGATATGATTAAAATAACTGCTAAAGCTTCTAATAATAATATTAATATGTGATTTTTAAACAAAATAATTATTGTTGCATATAATGCAAGTGAAACATCACCATTAATAGTATTTAATAATTCTCCATTAGATAGATTATTAGCATAAAAACCTGAAGTTCCCATTACTAAAAACCATAAGACTGTTAATATTGTTGGAATAAACATAATTGATAAAATAAATTCTCTAATTGTACGCCCATAAGATATTTTAGCTATAAACATTCCTACAAAAACTGACCAACTAATCCACCATGACCAATAAAATAATGTCCATTTTGAAATCCATTGCGTATCCTCATAATAACCTAATTTAGTACTTTCAATAAAACCATGACTTAAATATAAACCAATTGAATGAAAACCATTTGATATTATTGTTAATGTTGGACCCGCTATTAGAAATATAAGGAAAATTGTAAAAGTTAATTTTAAGTTTAATTCACTTAAAATTCGTACTCCTTTATTTAATCCACTTATCACTGATAAAGTTGCTAAAAAAGTAATTATAATCACGATTATTATTTGAATATTAGTTGATATTGCTAATCCAAAAATATAATTAAAACCTGAATTTACTTGAATTGCTCCAAGACCTAATGAAGATGCTAATGCAAATAATGTTGTTACAACAGCAATCGCATCAATTATATCTCCAATTACGCCATATATTTTATTCTTTAAAACTGGATAAAATAAACTTCGTGGTGCTAATGGTAAATTCATATTAAAACTATAAAAACTTAACGCTAATCCCATTATTCCATATATTATCCAGGCTTGTATTCCCCAATGAAAATAAGCAGTTGCGAGTGCACTATCAATATTATTACTACTACTAAATAAAGGGGTAGCATTCTCATACATTAATGGTTCAGCAATACCATAAAACATTAATCCTATTCCCATTCCAGCACTAAATAACATTGCATACCATGCAAAATTAGAAAATTTTGGTCGTGCTTTACTTCCTCCTAATCTAATTGTCCCCATCTTTGAAAATGAAATATAAATTGATACTATAAATACTAATACAATTGTCCAAATAAAAACTGGCTTAAATACTATTAAAATCATATCTTTTACTTGAACTACACTATTAAAAAATGTATCTTTATGAGTAAAACCAAATATAAAAAATACCATTATTATTGTAGCACTTAATATTGATACAACTAAATTTATATTAAAACCATATTTTTTATAATTACGTTTACTTAAAATATTATTATTATCCATATTTCTCCTTTAAACAATAAAAAAACTCTACTACCAAAGTAGAGTTAGAGTGCTTTTATACCACCAACGATAGTATAACTTGTTACCATAATATATTATGATCCAAAGCCAGCCCCAGTTCTACGTACTATTTTTCAATTTTATTTTCATTTTTACTAATTATTTACCAACTTATCGACTCATAATTAAAATACTCATAAAATCTACTTCAATACATAACAATATTATTATAACAAAATTAA
>CAMZNW010000071.1 GCA_947313935.1 uncultured Mollicutes bacterium | reverse complement strand
AATGGTTCAACACCAATATCTTATGAAGAAATTATTGAAATTGAAGGAACTGTTCCTGATTGAAAATTGATAACTAAGGAAATGAATAAAGTATGAGATAAACATAAATCAACTATTATTGATAGTCCAACTATTTATTTAGAAGATAACTCAATGTTTGTTGAAGGGTTGTATGATAGAAAAGTTGCTAAACAACAAAATATTGTATGAAGTACTAAAGAAAAAACAGATATTTCTACTATTAAAGAAGTAAGTTATACTAATGGAACAAGTGATATTGTTGATTTATTTGAACAAGATCATGATAAACCCATTGATGAGAGCATTATTAATAAATTAATGACTGTCAAGAACTCAGGAAATGGTAGTAAAATTGATTATTCATTCAAATATGAAGGTAAAATGAAGAACTTAATAAAAAGTAATGTTAATGCAAACCAATTTAAGAAGATTGATGTAAGATTAAATGAACTAACAAACCAAGGTGTTGATTTCTTTCTTATCTCAACAAATGGATTTTTTGGATTTAACCTTGGTGTTTATATCAAACACTTATCTCTTCAATATGTTAATTGAAAATTAGGAATTTTTGATGATTATGTCATTTGAAACCCACTCTCAGATAAGTTTAAATACCTAAGGTTTGGATTAAAAGGTGCTAAACTATCTTTTTATCATAGAGAGCAAATAAACAACACTAACTGAGTGATTACTGAAGGTGTCTTTGATGCTCTTCCACAAGCAAATAAAGATACTTCATTATTCTTTATCTCAGGACAATTAAATAAAGGTATAAATAAGCTTGTTTATTGAGTAGCAAGCTCATGAAGAGAACCATTTAATGATAAAGTTATCTCTTACCTACCAGATAATGATGAAACATTACAAAACAACATTGATAAAGTTGATGAAAGATACAATTGAAGTGTTAATTATCAACTATTAGAAGTGGTACAACAAGCAAAAGTTAAAGACTTTTGAGATTTATACATGCTTTACAAAGATAATAAGTAAATAACCCTTTAATATTATGTTATAATAAGGGTGTAGCAAGGAAGTAGATAACCTTGAATACATAAATTTTAGAAAGAAGGATTAAATATGGAAATTAAACAACAAATTAGAGATATTAACCAAATAATAAATTCACCTGATGGGTTAGTATCAATCAAATCAAGCTTAACAGCAAAATACAACTTAACTAAAAATAATAAAGGTTTTAATGAAAGAGATTTAACTATTGTTCTATCAGAATATGTTTTAGCACAACTAATTATTAGTGGAGCACAAATAGTTATAATTGGAACACCTAAACCTTACAACAATGCTCAAAGGTGAGCTGAAGTAACTATTTATTATATTGATAGAGTTTCAGAAACATGAAAACCATTTACTGAAGAAACAGTTAATAATATAATGAATGAAGCAAACTATGCTACACAACAATTAAAAGAACAATTAACAATAAGAAATTATGTAAATGTTTATAATAACATTAGAGAAGAATGAGTAATCACTACAAAAGACATTGATGAAGTTGAAGAACAAAGAAAACAAGCACAAGGTGATTATAAAATAGAAAAACAATTTATTGTTGAAAAAAACATTATTAACATTGTAAAAACATTAAAAAAACAACCATTACCTTTAGTAATGCTTACTGAACTAATTCATTTATTTGAAGACCAAATTGAAGAAAAACTTAATCAAGCAATCATTTATAATAATGAAGGTATTGCAACTAATGCAGCACCAATTGAAAATGTACTTACTACATTTGGTCTTATTAAAGAGAAAAGAAATGCTATGACAAAATACTCAGTTCATGAAAATTGGAATGGTATAACAAGTGTTTCTTATTGAGAAGATACTTATATCAAAGAAGATTTAGAAGAATCTACTCTTGGTGAAGTTGAGTTCCCAGAGTTAGTTGAAAACACAATTAAACTATTATTAACATTCAATTTAGAAGGAACACCTATTGCTAAAGAGTTTGGGTGATTTAGTGGTGTAATCTCAAAAACAATAAGAAAGATTAGAAAATCAAACTTTAACACAACAGATATCTTAAAATTCTCATTAGGGTTAAACTCATTATTAGGTGATTTTGTTGAGTATCTTTCTGGTGGATTACATTTAGGAATTGAAACTAAAAAAGTTAAAGAAGAACCAAGGGGTTATATAGCACACTCCAACAACTATTATTTCTCAAGAGAAATAAATGGATTACCAATTGAAAGAAGAGATAGTGATTATCTATTACCATATGTTAAAACTTCATTATCATGGGGAAAAACATTTGATAAAACATTCCAAGAATTATATGAATGAGATAATGCTGGTAATAAACAAGAGATTACTGATAGTTTCGTAGAAGCATTCGAAAATTCAGAAAGTGAATTATGAACTAATAACAAGTTCTTAAACTTCATTAGTAAATACTTTGTTGAACAACAATCATTTACTTATGCTTTAACATTATTATTAGGTGATTCATTATCTGTTAATAGACAAGAAGACCAAATCCTATTTATTTGAGGTGAAGGTAAAAAAGGGAAAACATTCTTTATGAGTGTTGTTCTTGGTTTCTTTGATGGAAGAATATTCTTTGATAGAAACAACCAACCAAAACTAATTGAAAACTTTTCAGATAATGGTGTAGTTGGAAGACTAAATAGATTAGAAGATATCAAGCAAGAGAAATATATGGCTGAATTCACAACTAACCTAATCATGATAATAGAAGATAATGATAATTCTAAAAAATTAGAAGGTAATCTAACTTCATTATTAAAAACTCTTAGTGGTGGAACAAAGGTTAGTGGAAGAAGAATGTATAAAGACAAATCAGAAGGACTACCTGCAAAACCTGTTATCATTGCTAATGAAAATGTTAGTATTGATATTGGTGCTGATAGTGGGACAAAGAGAAGAATCCGTTCATTTGAGTTTGCTCCAAAAACACCAACAAGAGTACTATCTAAAAATGTGTTAATGAGAACAATTTACACTAAAGCATTCTTTGAAGGTATGCTTGAAGTAATCTTCAAACTAATGTTAATAGCAAAATGAGAATTACCATATAAAGAAGGTGATAGAACACAAGCAGAACACCTTAACACACTACTTGAAAATGGAACTAAAAGAAATCAAATCAAATCAAATAAAGAACTTGATCTTGTTGCTTTCTTTATTCAAAATATCTTAAAAGAAGTTGAAGTTGAAGGTTCAACAGATACTATTAAAGTTATCATTCAACAACCTGTAAGAGAAAATGGTACAATAAATGCTGGTGATTTCAAAGGAAAGAATGCTGGACTAATAACATTCAAGTATGTTGATAATAGATATATTATTGATGAATTCTTATTTGTTGAAAATCATATTGCAAAGGTAATTAGTTATGAAGGTTCAACATTAAAAA
>CAMZNW010000070.1 GCA_947313935.1 uncultured Mollicutes bacterium | reverse complement strand
CTCCATAAATTTAGCCACTTGATAAATAATATGTTCATTATATTTATTAGCCATTATTTGAACACCAATCGGTTGTCCTTTAATACTTGTTTTATAAGGCATCGACATTGCAGGAATTCCAACTAAATTAGCTGGTATTACAAATTTATCTGATAAATACGCAGTTTGTTCTTGCATTTTTTCACCTGCTAAAATTCCAAGAGTTGGAACCGTTGGAGCTATTATACAATCAACAGTTGTGAAAATTTTATTAAAATCATTTGTTATTAATTGTCTAATTTTTTGAGCATGACCATAAAAAGTTTGCGCATGCTCACTATTAATCATATATGTACCAATAATTAAACGTTTTTTTACATTTGTACCAAAGTTACTTCGAGCATTTTCATAAATACTACCTTCTTGTTTTATATCTGACATTCCAAATTTAATCCCATCATAACGATTTAAATTTGATGATGCTTCGGCATAAGCTAATGCAATATATAATTCAAAACTATATGAAGTTAAAGGAACATCTATTTCAATTATCTCACATCCAGATTTTTTTAATTCTTCTACATATTCTAATGTAGCTTGTTTGATTTCTTTATCTACTCCATCTTCTTCTAGCCAACTACGCATAATTCCAACTTTTAAGCCTTTTACTCCTTGATTAATAGTTTTTAATGGATTAAAATCTTCTGGGACATAATTAGTTTGATCATAAGAATCATTACAAGCAAGATCATTAATAACTTGAGCATTATCATTTAAAGAATTGCTTAATATTCCTATTGTATCAAATGATGACGATAAAGAAAAAGTACCATAGCGAGAAATTAAACCATAAGTTGGTTTCATTCCATAAATTCCATTTAGTGCTGCTGGTTGACGTATTGACCCACCAGTATCTGTTCCTGTTGCTACTGGAATTAAACCTTTTGCAACAGCATAAGCACTACCACCTGAAGAACCTCCTGATACATAATCATCACTATAAACACTTTTAACAGGTCCATAAAAACTTGATTGATTTGTTGAACCCATTGCAAATTCATCCATATTAGTATGTCCTATTATACTATAACCATGTTTTTTTAATTGTTTAACAACAGTTGAATCATAAATAGAAGTATAATTACTCAACATTTTAGAAGCATTTGTCGTAATAAAATCTTTTTGAGCATGGATATCTTTAATTGCAATTACTTTTTTAGAATCTTGAATTGTTTGATCAATAGAAATAAAACTATTTCCTTGATCATTATTAATTTTATTAAGTATTTCTTGATATGTTAATTCACTGAATTTATTAAAATCATTCATCACCAATCACCTGCTTTGTATTAATATATTTCCCATCAAAATTATTTGTATATTTTAAAACATCTACATTACTACACTCATTTTCATTTGAACTATATACATTAATATTTTCATTTGGACTTATAAATTTCTCATCACATAAATCTACTAAATTTATCATTTCATCAACTCTTTTTGTCATTAACATTATCTCATTTTGAATCTCTTCTAATTCTTGATCAGTTATTTCTAATTTAATTATTTTAGCAATTTTTAAAATTTCTTCTTTACTTAACTTCATTAATCTTCTCCTTAATATATATATTTTTCTATTTTATTTCCATTAGATGATATTATTGCCAATGCATCTCCATTACTTCTTGAAACTACTACATCATATGGTAAATTAATATTTGTTTTTAATCGTTGTTCAATAAAGTTACAAAACGATTCTATTTCTACTTGAGAATACATATTAGTTGACACATTTATAGTTAAACGCTCTAACTTATTTTCTTGATAAAAACCAATTGCAGAAGTCCCACTAACTGTCGGGAAATATTCATAAATTTGTTTTGATAATTCTTTTATTACCTTATTTAAATCTTTATCAACATCATTTGCATCATCTGAAGGATACACAACATATTTATTATCTAATTCTTTAACATTACTTATTTTATTTTCTGTTCCTTTTACATATCCCGAAGCATAATATACACCTGGAATAACATCATTACTTGATTGTTTAAAAAATCCATATACTATATTTACATTTTCACATCCATCAATTTGATGAATGAAACTTGTTATTTTATTAACTAAACGTCCATTTACATAACTCATTAATTGTTCATCTGTTATATTAATAGTATGTTTTTCACCCTTATAAACATAAGTATACTTAGGATTTATTCCTATTCCAATTGCACTCGTATCAATCATTTTGTTTTTTTTTTTATCAAAAGTATAATAATCTTGTTCAATTAAAGTATTCGCATAAATAATAGAATTTTTAGGATTATCACCCTTTTTCAAAATAGGATTTATTCCATTATTAATAAAAGTATCATCCATATCCTTCATTTGATCACTATTTAATTCTCGATCAAGTAAACCCATTGCATCATAACGTGTTAATATATTACCTGGTTGATAATAATGATTATTAGTATCAACATATTTTTTCGTTATTGCTTGAAGACCAGTTTCAAATTCATCTAAACTTAAACTTTGAGTAGCATAATCATTAGTAATTCCTTTAATTTCAGACTCTTTCATTGGAGCTATAACTTTATAATTTTGGTTGTTTATATTATCAACTATAAATTGTTTTTTCTGTTCATCTACTTTAGGATTTATTTGTGTACTACACCCACTTAATAATAATATACTTATTATTAATATACCAAATTTTTTCATATTTCTTCCCCCATAAGAACATCTAATTCATTTTCTTTAATTAAAGTAATTCCATGCTCAGAAGCTTTATTAATTTTTGAGCCTGGTTTTTGACCAACAACTAAAAAATCAGTGTTTTTAGAAACTTGTGTTACTATTTTAGAACCATAACTTTCAAATTTAAGTTTAATATCATTTCGACGATACTTATCAAAAGTACCAGTTATACATATTTTTGTATCACTATATTTATTTTTATTGATAATTTTATGCTTAACGATAGGATTTATTCCACATGAAATAATATCTTGAATCATTAAAATATTTTCTTCATCTTCAAAATAAGTTACTAAAGAATTAGCACTTACTAAACCTACCCCATCTATTTCAATTAATTCTCCTACTGTAATTGTAAATAAATCTTCAAACTCATTAATATTTTGAATAATTAATTTAGCTGTTACTAAACCTATAAATTTAATTCCTAAAGCATATAAAAAGTTTTCTAATTGTACATCTAATGATTTTTTAATATTTAATAATAAATTATTAACCGATTTTTCTTGGAAATTATCTAACTCAATTAATTGTTCATAAGTTAAGTAATAAATATCACGATATGTTTTTAATAAATTGTGTTCAATTAAACGTTCAATTATTTTTCGTCCAAAACCATCTATATTCATTGCGTTTCTACTTACAAAATGTACAAAGCCTTCTAATTTACGACCAGTACATAATTCATTTAAACAATAATGTTCTAAATCTATTATTTCAAGTACACTTGAACAAACAGGACAATGTTTTGGGAATTCATATTCAACTTGATTTATTCGGTTTGTAAAATCTATTTTTTCTACTCTTGGAATAACATCACCTGCTTTAATAATTATAGCATTATCTCCAATTCTAATATCTTTTGCTTTAATATATGCCGCATTATGTAAAGTAGCGCGTGTAATTGTTGAACCCATTAAACTTACCGCCAATAAATCTGCATTTGGAGTTATTTTCCCTGTTCGACCAACTGTTAAAAATATATCGTTTATTTTTGTTATTGCCTCATCTGATTTAAATTTATAAGCTGTTGCCCATTTTGGATATTTTACAGTATTTCCTAATTCTTTGTGATATTTATATTCATTTATTTTTATTACTATTCCATCTATATCATATTCTAATTCATTTCTAATTTTTGTTATTTCTTTAATATATGCAATAACTTCATTGGTATCTGTACATAATTTAATTTTCTCATTAATTTTAAATCCTTCATTTTTCAAAAAATTCATTGATTCATAATAAGTTTCACAACCATATAATTCTGGATTAATTAAACCATATATAAACATATCCAAATTTCGCTTTTGAGGGTCATTTACATTTATTTGTCTTATACTTCCAGCAACTAGATTTCGTGCATTAGCATATTGTTTTTGTTCTAAATTACAAATATTTTTAAACTCTTGTTTACTTAAAAATACTTCTCCTCGTACTTCTAATTTTGGATGCTTAATATACTTTGGTAATGTTGTAATTGGTTTAACATTATGTGTTACATTTTCTCCAACTTTTCCATCCCCACGGGTTGTTGCTAATTTAATTTCATTTTCATATTTAATGGACATTGCTAATCCATCAATTTTAAGTTCACAAACATAAGTATAATCTGTTCCAATTGTTTTTTTTATTCGTGTATCAAATTCAACAAATTCTTCTACCGAAAAGACATTACTTAAACTTAACATTGGGTGAACATGAACAACTTTCTCAAATTGTTGCTCAA
>CAMZNW010000069.1 GCA_947313935.1 uncultured Mollicutes bacterium | reverse complement strand
AGAAAAATATAGAGCTATTAATGAAGAAAAATTAAAAGTTTTTAATAGTATATTAAAAATAGAATATGAAATAAAAG
The DNA here is from genome assembly GCA_947313935.1 of uncultured Mollicutes bacterium. GTDB lineage: Bacteria > Bacillota_I > Bacilli_A > UBA3375 > UBA3375 > CAMZNW01. Next base: position 3,852 of record CAMZNW010000069.1, on the reverse strand, counting down.
ATAAAATAAGTAAAGAAATAGAAGATATGCTAAAAAGTAAAAAAATCAATCAAAATAAATTAAGAAAATATATATCTAACAATAGACTAGATATATATTATGAACTTAAAGATGAAGAAATTATTGTATATAAATTTATAAATTCACTATCTTTTGGAAAGCTTATAGAGATTAATAAGGATTTAAAAAATGAAATAAAATATAGTTTTTTAACAGAAAAACTTGATGATAAAATAATTCAAACAGAAAAAAAAAAAATATACAAAGAGAAAATTAATAAATTGATCGAAGAAAAAAATTTTGAAAAACTTGTAGATAGTAAGTCTATTGATAATTTATTAAGAAATAATATTGATGATATAATAAAAAATGTTGTTATTAATAGTGATTATTTAGATAAAAGTATTAATGATTCTTTTTTAAAAGATATTATTACTTGTAAAAATCAAAAGTATATAAATAAATACTTAAGACATAAATGTAGTTATTTACAAATTTGTTTTGAGTATAATATTCATATTAGTTATAAAGAAATAAAAAAAACAAAAGAATATAAATTAATATATCGTTCAATTTACGATGCGATGAAAATAGAATGTGCTGAAAAAATATGTGAATACTATAAAAGTGATACAAAAATAAACAAAGAATTAGTTGAGAAACTTTATGGAAAAGATGGACAACATATAGTAAAAGATATAAAAAAAAATTTTATAAAACATCAAGATGAAAAGTTTGAAATAGAGATTAAAAAAAAAGCACAACTGAATATAATAACTAAAATATTAATCAAAATAAAATCTTTTAGAAATAATATTGCTCATGGTAATACTTGTGTTGAAAGTTTTAAAGATGGAAATGAAATTCTATATACAAAAATAGCTTTTACTATAATAAGTAAAGATATTTCAAAAGAATCTGTGGATCAATATATTAAATTATTAGATTTCTATAAAAAGAAAAGAGCATAGTAAAACTAAAGTACTATACTTTAATAAATAATTTTGTAAGTGTTCCACTAGTGATTTTATAGTAGAATAGAAAAAATAGTTAAGCGATTAAGTTTATATGTTTTAATAAAATTAAATATGAAAGTACAAGTTGGTTTAATATCACCTCATTTATTTTTAATGGTGCAAAGATAACGACCTAAAAAATTATAATATTTAAAGTTAAAGAAAAAGAATTTATAAAATACATATAAAGTATCTTTTAATAAATATTAAAGACCTCTAATTGAATATTAACAATTATTATTAGTGGCTCTTAAAATCCTTAAAAAGAAAATAAAAAGTAAAAAAGTAAGCCTAAAAAATTTATTTATGCTATACTCTTTTTAGAAATAAAGACAATTATAGAAAAAAATTATTCGTTAAATGATGAAATAATGAGTAATTTTAAATGAGAAGTATGAAACTTAATAATAAGTATATATAAATTTTTAAATTGATGAAAAAATGGTTTTGCTTTTGAGTATGAACTTTTTTTTGTATATAGTTAAAATAATTTCCTCCTTTGAACAAAGGACAATTTGATATAAAAAATAAACAACGAATAACTATTCGTTATTTTTATGTTATTTCATTAAAAGTTTTAAATGTAGTTTTACAAAAAGTTGCTAATTCTTCTTTAGAATATATTTGTATAAATTTTTGTGCTGTAGGAATAACATTATTAGCACCATAAGGAAAAGTCATTTGATATTTTTCATTAAGTTTGTTCATTTCTTTAATAAAAAAAAAAAATGAAAAAATAGATGCTAAAGCAACAGAGATAAATTTACTATCAGCTTTTGTTTCAAGTACTAAATGAGGCCAAGTAATATTTAATTGATCAGAGTAGCGTTTAAAACTGTTTAATGTTGTAAATAAGTCAATAATTATTTTATCATTATGTAGTGTATTTAAATGATGATAATAAACTTTTTGAGCAATGGAATTATGGTTATCAATAATATCATTATCATAAACAATTTTAACTTGATGAGTAATATGTTGATGTAATTTATTATAAATATCATTAATTTCTATTGAAGTTAATTTTTTAGAATCATTAATTTTAACAGGATGTGTTGATAAATATTCAATACTTTTTTTATCTAAAGTAACTGCTACATAAACAACTGGACCAAAAAAATCACCTACACCAACTTCATCACATCCAGTATAATTTAGTTCTTGCGATTGATAGATAAAAGTTTGATAAATTAAGTCTTTATCTAGACCAGTAATAATTGTATTATTAGTAGTATATAAAGTAATATTAAAAGTAGGTCCTATGTAATGATTTTTAATATTTGAATTAGTTGATGTTTTTAAATAGGCTTGTAAATTGGTTGACATCCAAGTTTGTAATTTTGTATTAGCAATTATAGAATACATGTTTCTCCTTTAAGTTATTTAAATGATATCATAAATAACGTGATATATGGTATAATTTATTTGACAAAGCACGGGTACCGTAAGGTTGAGATTATACCGTTTAACTGATCTAGTTAAGACTAGCGTAGTGAGTCTTCTCAACTTTTGTCACAAGGATAAAATGAAAAAAAAAATTATTAGAATAAGTGTCATAATAATTTTATGGCAATTTTGTAGTATATTATTTGATATTAAGACATATATATTTCCAAGTCCATATGCAATTATAATAAGTGTTTCTCAAAATTATGAAAGTTTATTAATTAATAGTATTAGCACTTTTTTTGAGGCAAGTATAGGTATAATTTTAGCTATTATTGTAGGAATATTATGTAGTATAATATTTTTTGAACATGAAAAGATAAAAGAAATATTTTTACCGATAATTAAAATGTTTCAAACAATCCCTTTAATCATAATAGCACCATTATTTGGCATATGGTTTGGTTTTGGAATATTTCCCAAAATATTATTAATTCCTATTATTTGTGCATTTCCTATTATTAATATTTTAACAACTAGTTTTATAAATACAGAACAAGATAAATATGATTATTTAATAAGTATTGGTGCAACAAAGCCCCAATTATATCAATATTTATATTTTGATAATGCTTATGCTAATTTATATGATGCAATTGAGATTGCAATTACATATAGTGTTGTAACAGCATTATTTTCTGAATATATGGGAGCTGACTTAGGGCTTGGTGTTATCATTAATCGTGCAGCTAGTTCTGTTGATACACCACAAATTTTTGCAATTGTAGGTTGTATAATGCTTTTAACATTAGTATTGTTGCAAACAAATAAAATAATATTTAGGAGGATTTTAAAATGAAAAATAAAATAATAATTAGTTGTTTATTAATAATATAAACTGGGTGTGGTAGTAATAATACAACTGATTTGGAAGATGTATCTTTAATGTTAGATTATACACCTAATACTAATCATATAGGGATTTATGTTGCACAAGCATTAGGATATTATAAAGAGCAAGGTTTAAATGTAAAAATTATTCAACCAGGAAATAATATTGTAGAAAGTAGTGTTAGCACAGGGAGTGTAGATTTTGGAATATCTTTTTCAGAAAATGTTTTACAAGCAAGAGATAAAGGACTGGATATAAAAAGTATTATGGCATTATCTCAAGAAAATACTTCTGGTCTTGCTTCATTTACAAATAAACATTTAGATACTCCAAAAGATTATGAAAATAAAACTTATTGTGGATGGGGGACAGAAGTAGAAGTACAATTAATTAATCAAATGGCAAGATATTATAAAATAGATGAAAAATCTATTAAAAAAATAACAACTAATATACCTTTTAGTGCTTCTCAACATAGTGATTGTGATTTTTATTGGGTATATTATGGATGGGATGCAATAGATGCAAAATTAAAAAAAGAAAATATCAACTTTGTAC
>CAMZNW010000068.1 GCA_947313935.1 uncultured Mollicutes bacterium | reverse complement strand
ATGAAAAAATAAAAACTGATATAGATTAATAGCTAGTTTTAATCCTGTAGATAGACAACACTGGCTAAATACTGATTTTTGGAGTAAATGAGAAGATGATAACACAATGTTATTACATACTACTTATTTAGACAATAGGTTTGTTTGAGAAGAATATAAGAGGGTTATGGATAGAATAAAAATTGAAAATTATAGTTATTATAAAGTATACTGATTGTGAGAATGGTGAGTGTTAAAATGATTAATTTTCAATAACTGGTGAACAATAAAGGAAATACCAGAAGAAGCTGAATTATTGTGATATGGACAAGATTTTTGATATACTAATGACCCAACTACAATAGTTGAATTATATAAATATAATTGATGAGTTATATTTAAAGAGAAACTATATAGAAGATGAATGACCAATGCAGAAATAGTAAAATTTTGGAAAGAAGAATGTGATACAAGTAAACTAGTTTATGCAGATAGTTCAGACCCTTGAAAAATAGCAGAACTTAAGCTATTATGAATGCGAATAGAGTGAGTTAAAAAGTGACCAAATAGTATAATAAATTGATTGACTGAAATGCAGAGTGTAAGAATATTAATAACTTGTGATAGTGTTAATATGATTAAGGAAGTTAGAAAGTATTCCTGGAAAGAGGATAAAAACTGAAAAACATTAAATGAACCTGTATGATGAGATGACCATTTAATTGATTGATGAAGATATGCTTTTGTTAGTTTTATATGATATAAAAAGAAACCTAAAACTTGACCCTGAATTTTAAGAAAAGGTAGAAAGTTAAATATTCCTTTATCTATGTAATATGAAAAATACACAAATAGAATTAGTTAATGAAGTATTAGATTTAAGTATAATAGTACTTAGAGAGTTTTTTAAAAAACTAAAAAAGACCAACCCTACTTACTATGAAACTATAAAACCATTAGTTTATTGAGATAGCAGAAGTATGCCTTCATTTCTTGAAAAAAGAAAAATAAGAACTAAAGAAAAATTTAATAATAAAATGTTTTTAGAAGGAATTGTTGCCAAAACTTGATTAAGTGTAAAAGAGATTAAAGAATTAAATAATAAATGAATTTGAATGTCTTATATAATTAAGGAGTATTCAAAAAATGAGTCTACAAGAGAAGATATATTATAATAATAACATTAGCTTATAATATAAAAAAATGTTTAATAATGAAATTGAGAAAGTATTGCCTAAATTTATAGTAAACAAAATAAAAGAAAATAATTACTTAGAAAAAGTAATTGATAATACTTACTTAAGTGAT
>CAMZNW010000067.1 GCA_947313935.1 uncultured Mollicutes bacterium | reverse complement strand
GATAATATGATTGGAACTAAATCAATAGAAGTAATTAGTGGAGTAACTGAACAAGAAGTATGTTTAGCGCTTGATACAAAAAAAACTACAATAACTTTTAAAGATGGAAAATGTTTAACGACTAATCAAGATTTGGGTTATGTAACTGCTCAAATTAAATATAATAAATTAACAGAAATAAAAAAAGAAATGAGTTCAGGAAATGGATTATCAAAAGAGAATGAAAAGTTAATTTTAAATAACATTTTAGATACTTCTAAATTTAAAAATAGTTTTAAACAATTAGATAAACAACAACAAAAAAAATTATATGATTTTCTAAGTTTAGAAGGAAGTATTATTGCAATTGATTCAACACATAATATTGAAAAAAAAGGTTGGTCAAAAAAACAAATAAAAAATATTAATACAAGTAATATCAATCAAAAAACTAAGCAAATAATACTTCATCAAGATAATTCAACAATATTATTAGTTAAAAATATTAATGAACTATTTAGTATGACACAAGATGATGTTGATAAATATCATCAAGAATTTTTAAAAACAATAATTATATTATTATTATCATTTATATTCATTTTTCTAGCAAATTCAAGTTATCAAGTGATGATGTCAATTATTGCTGGTAAATCAACAAATGATATGCGTAAAGGTTTATTTAAAAAATTAGAAAAATTATCAATTCAATATTTTGATCAAAGTAATGATGGAGATATATTATCAAGATTTACAAACGATATTGATAATATATCAACAGCAATGAATCAATCGTTTATTCAAATAATTACACAAATATCATTATTAGGTGGAATTGTGATTATGATGTTTAAAGAAGATAATTCAACAATATTAATATTTAGAAATACTAATTTTGAATTTGTTTTAAATAATGTATTAGTTTGGATAATGATTTTATTTGCGACAATTGCATTTATATTATCAATATTAATAATAACAAAAGCAAAACATTATGTAGGGATTCAACAAACTAAATTAGGAGATTTGAATGGTTATATTGACGAACGAATTTCTGGACAAAAAATTATTATTACAAATGGTTTAGAACAACAAACAATTAATAAATTTGAAGAATTTAATCAAGAGTATTTAAAAACATCAATCTTAGGACAAATATATAGTGGTTTATTAATGCCATTAGTTAATGGAATTGGATTAATAAATCTTGCTACATTAGTATTTATAGGAGCTATATTTGTAGCAAAAGGTAATATGACAGTTGGTTTATTAGTTACATTTATTCAATACTCACAACGATTTTTTCAACCACTAGCTCAAATGGTTTCTCAATTTAATTTAGTAGAATTAGCGATATCAGGTGGAACACGT
>CAMZNW010000066.1 GCA_947313935.1 uncultured Mollicutes bacterium | reverse complement strand
TTTTTTTACCTTTACTTGCCCATTGTTCTACATATTCTCCAATTGGACTAGATGGAGTGATTGGATAAACACTAGAAACCTCAGTAAATGCATATGCTGCATGTGCTGCTGCTTCATTTCCATCCATTGTTTGATATTTTGTCTTCATTAGTTCTCCCTTTTAAATAAATTTTTTATTTTATCAAAATTTGATAAATTTAGTTTTAATTTGTATTAATATAATTATTTAATAATCAACCATATCGGGTATTTTATTTTTTTACTACTTGCAATAATTTCATCTGTTTGTTCTGTAGGATTTTTAACTTTATATCCTTTACTTATTAAATCATTCATTGTCCATGCATTAATACGTAGTGCTACAACAAATATTATATAAATAAAAATTGGTCTCAACAAAATAACAAATCTTCCAAACATAATATATAATATTGAATCTATTAATGATAATAATAATAAACTACTATTTGCTATTCTAAATTGACTACGTTTATTTGAAATAATCATACTTATAATTAATCCAAATAGACCTAAAAATTGAAATAATATATAACTAGCAAAACCATTTTTAACTATTATCTCTTCACCTAAATCATTTATAAATGTAATTTCTTTTAATTGTTTATCTTCATTTGATAACTTATTTTTCATAAATTCTCCTTTTGAATCTTTAAAATAAAATCCCACATTCGAACTAAAGTTCTTTTATCACGACAAATAAAATCAACACCATGTTGTTTTGTTAATATTGTTAAAACATACATTCGATTAGCTTTTGTTATTTCTATTAATAGAATATCATCAATTAAAAATTCATATGGTAACCGATAATGATAATTAATAATAACTCTTTGATTCGTTATTGTAATTAAATCATCAGATATTTTTGTTGATAAATAATATTTCTCTTTTAGGCGCATTTTTAATTTATTTTTAACTTTATCATCTAAAGTATTATTACGTGCTCTTTGACGTTTTTTCATCTCCATATTAAAATCTAAACTAGGATCAACAACTATATCAAATTTATACTTTTTTAATTCATCATTATCTTCAATCATGTAACTCCTCTATTTTTCCACCAAGACGCTTGAAATCAGTAATAAAAGTTGGATAAGATTTATTAATACATCTAATATTATCAATATATACCTCTTCAACAAAGATACTTAAAATTAAAAAACTCATTGCAATTCGATGATCATTGTATGCTTTTACATGAACAATACGATTATAATAACTTGGTATAATTATTATATCATTTTCAACAATTTTTATATTACAATTTATTGCTTGTAATTGATTCACCATATTATCTAAACGATTTGATTCTTTATATCTTGTTCTTTGACAATTAATGAATTTTTTGTTTTTTTGATTAACAATGCTATATATTAATCCGATTGGAAGAGAATCAGGCATCTTATCAATGTCAATTACATTAAACTTTATAACTCTTTCATACTCTTTATCTGGTTGTTTTGTTTGTTTGTTTTTATTTATAATTTTTATATCACATCCTAATAATTGAGCTGTTAAAAAAAAGGTATAACTGCTTTCATCAACTTCATTTTTATATTTAACTCCCTGATAGCTTTGTTTTAATCCAAAAATTTTCAAGTCTTCTTTAATCATTTTTACTTTGAATTGTTGACAAATATCAATTGTCATATCAATATAACCCATTGAAGAGTTATTATCTACTAAAGTAATATTAAAATCATTTACTAAAGGGGCTATCAATAATAATCCAGTTACAAATTGAGAACTTTTTAAATTATTTATTTGACAATTTACTGTTGTAATTTCACCTGTTGCAATAAATAATTGTTGCTTAATTTCAAAATCAATATTATTTTTTTTGAAAAAATCATTATATCCATCTAAAGGTCGTTTCATTAATGTTTCTGAACCAGTTATTTTAACTTTATTAAATAAATATAACATCATTGGAATTACTAAACGTAATGTTGTCCCTGACTCCTTTGCATCTAATACATTAAAATTATATGATAAATAACTACTATCTATTATAATACTATTATTTTTAATCGTTATTTGACAACCAATCTTCTTAATTATATCAATAGTTGCATTAATATCATAACATAAATTAATATTATCAATTATAGTAATATCCCTTTTTAAAACTGCAATTATTAATGCACGATGACAAGTTGATTTAGAATATGGTATTTCTACAACTCCATGAAAATTATTAGTTGTAATTTTATACATTAACAATCCCTAATTCATATAATGTTACAAACTCTAATTTTTCAACTATTTTTTTATCATAACACACTAATTCATTTAAACTTTCAATTGAAATATCAGTTTTAATTGGTAAATTATATTTTAAACAAATTTTTTTTAATCGCTCATTATCAAACATCATATTCATCCCAATACTTACAGCTTCACCATGTAAATATTTATTAAAATTACCATAACTTTCAATAGCATGTCCGTAAGTATGTCCAAAATTTAAACTTTTTCTAATTCCTAAATCATTAGGATCTGCTTCAATAAAAAATTGTTTGACCTTTAATGTTTTATAAATAATTAAATCAATATTTTCATCTTGTTCTAAATCATTAATTATTGAAATATCTTTAATTGCTCCACATTTAATAATTTCAGCCATAGCACTATTAAACTCACGTCGTGGTAAAGTATCTAAAAAATCAATATCAATAATAACTTTTTTGGGTGCATAAAAATTACCTATTTGATTTTTAATTCCTAAAATATTAAGTCCATTTTTAGAACCTATTGCTACATCAACCATTGCTAAAAGTGTTGTAGGTACATAAACTACATCTACACCACGCTTATAAGTACTTGCTATAAAACCAACTAAATCTAAAGTAATTCCACCACCAATTGCAACAAATAAAGTTTTTGAACGATTAATTTTTAAATTTAATAATTTATTTATTAGTACTAAATAATAATCAATACTTTTATTTTCTTCAGTTGCATAAATATTTATTACATATTGCATATTAAATTTATCAGTAACTACAATATTATTATCTATAAAATAAACTACTTGTAAATAATCCACAATGATATTTTCTATTTCTTTAATAAAAAAATTTCTATTAATTAGAACATCATAAGTTTTATATTCTTTAATTTTTAGTTCGTACATGATTAACCTTTTCAACTAAAGTATTATATTCTTTAATTGTTAATTGTTGTTTTTTATCACTTAAAGCATCTTTAGGATTAGGATGAACTTCAATTAACAATCCATTACAACCAGCTGCTACTGCTGCAAGTGCTAAAGATTCGACTAATTCGACTTTTCCTGCTGCATGTGAAGGATCTACAAATATTGGTAAATTAGTTCGGCTTTTAACTTCATAAATAGAAGCAATATCTAATGTAAAACGAGTTGCATGCTCAAAAGTTCTTATTCCTCGTTCACACATAATAATATTAATATTCCCCATATTGGCAATATACTCTGCCGCATTAATAAATTCATCAATTGTATTACCCATACCGCGTTTTAAAAGTATTGGTTTATTAGTTTTAGCTGCTGCCATTAATAAACTAAAATTTTGCATATTACGTGCGCCAATTTGAATAATATCTACTTCATCAAAATATTGTAAATCTTCAACCGCTAATAATTCAGTTGTAATAAATTTATTATACTTTGTTTTGGCTTCTACCATAATTTTTAAACCTTCATTTTTTAATCCTTGAAAATCATAAGGACTAGTTCGTGGCTTAAAAGCTCCTCCTCGAATAAATGGAGTTTCTATTTCTCTACATATAATATCAAACTGTTCTTTTGATTCAACAGCACATGGTCCTGCTATCATCGTAAAATTATCTTGACAAATTATAGTATTTCCTATTTGAATTTCAACTTTTTGATTTTCTTTATTAACTTTCATTATCAACCATAATTGAAAGAGCAAATTTAGCAGCCATTTGTTGAGCAGATTTTTTTGATTTTCCAGTACCTGTTCCGATTACTGAACCTTCTAAATATAAAACACATTTAAATCCACCATTATTTATATACTCACATTCATAATTTAATTTAATTGCACCATTTTTTTGTAAAATTTCTTGTAATTTAGTTTTGTAATCATGAGCAAAATCTTGACTCATAATATCTTTATGTTGTTCAATTAAATTTACATAAATAAAATTTCTTGCTACTTCAAAACCTTGATCTAAATAAATTGCAGCAATAAAAGATTCAAAAATATCGGCAACATATGAATTAGATAATTCTTTTGCATCTTCAATAACAGATTTACCTAATTGTAAGTATTCAATCATCGTATTTTTACGAACTAAATATGCTAATGAATTTTCAGAAACTAATAGTGCTCTAATACGCGACATTTCTCCTTCACTTAAATTACTATTATTACGATACATATAATCACTTACTACTACTTGTAAAATACTATCTCCTAAAAATTCTAAACGTTCATAATTAGTATTTAATTCTGAATATAATGAAGGATGAATAAAAGCTTTTACTAGTAAATCTTTATCTTCAAATTCAATTCCAAATGTTTTTTCCAATACTTCAAAATTCTTTATTTCATATATTTTTTGATACATTATTTTCCCTCTACTACATTAATAAAATCACCAATTGTTTTAATATTTGCTGCATCATTATTATCTATTGTTATTTCAAATTCATCTTCTATTTCCATTACCATTTCCACTAAATCTAATGAATCTGCTCCTAAATCTTCTTTAAAGCGTGTTTCAACAGTTAAAGTATCTATATCTATTTCCATTTTATTACTTATTTCTTTTATAATTCCTTGTTTATTCATGATTTAACTCTCCTTTTATTTCTTCTATGAAATTTGAACTATTAATTGTTTTAGATTGAATTAATGCATTGTAAAATGCTTGCTCATTTGATGAACCATGTGCTTTTATAATTACTTTTTGAATTCCAAATATAGGAGTTCCCCCAATATCATTATAATCAAATTTTCTTTTTAA
>CAMZNW010000065.1 GCA_947313935.1 uncultured Mollicutes bacterium | reverse complement strand
TTTTTTTATATTCTTCTTGATGTAAAATAATTTTAACATATTTAAACTTTAATGTTAGTTTTAAAAATCTAACCAATGTTCTTGATATCAATTTATTAGTTTCTACATCTCCATAATCATCAACTTCTATAATAATTTTATCATCTTCAATTTTCAGACTAATAATTTCTTGTCTTGTGAAAAATTGATTAGTTACTGGATTTGTTAATTGACTTAATTCTTTTAATAAATTTGCTTCAGACATGAAACTCCTTTATTTTATTATACAATAAATCGCATCCATTATGGAAGTCTTCTTATTTAGATATTTTTTAATCATCTTTTTTCTATTTCTTTATTTATATAACAATAAAAAAAATTATAACAAATTTTGTTATACTCTTTTACTTAATACCATTTAATATTAATTTATATAATTCTAAAAGTTTTGTAATAAATTCTTTATCATCAACTTTTGTATAAAAATTAAATATATTCTCTTCATTATTGTCATTATTAATATAATGTTTAGGAATATCAAGTTTTGTCTTAAATGGTTCAAAACTTATTAATATATCACAAGTTATTAATTCTAAATCTTTTTTTTCTTTTATTATAATTACTTTTTTATTGTAATGCTTTAAAATGTATTTTAACATTTTACCAAAATTATCTTGTTTATCATAAATTGCAATATTTTGAAAAGTATTTAAATCATTAATTAAATTAAAATACTTTTCTTGATTTAAAGAGTTATATTCTTCTTGTAAAAATGTTTTTTTATTTTCTTGTTGAATTGCATAGTTTATTTTAGAAGCTTCAAAATACTCTTTTGCTCCATGATATCCAAGTTTTTTAGCAGTTGAAACAACTATAGAATTAGAAGTATGTACAGAATTAGCAATTATTTCAATTGTGATATTTTTCCCTTCTTGGCATAAATTATTAACACAATTATATACTCTAATTTCAGCAGCAGTTAATTTATCACTATTTATATTATACATAATCCTCCTATAATTGTATTATATACAATATATCGGTAGGCTTTTTTCTTTGGTCAGTAGGTATTTATTGTTCAACTATTTCTAAAGCATCTTTTGTATAGTTACCTATTTGATCATAGATATATAGTGGTGACAATACTTCTAAATGGGTTGTTTCACAACCTTTTTTAGCTTCAACTAAAATAGTATTACAATTAGCTCTATCTTTTGGATATACAAATTGGAGACGTTTTAGTTTTAAACCATGTGTATTTAATACAATAATAAGTTCATCTAAGCGTTCTGGACGAAATACTAAAACTAAACTCCCTTGATTATTTAATAAGATTCTTGCTTCGTTAATTATTTGTTCGATATTTACTAATAATTCATGCCGAGCTATTGTTACTTCTCGTGTTTGATTTAAGTTGGAATGTTTATCAATTTTGAAATATGGTGGATTACATGTTACTAAGTCATACATATTAGCACCAATTTGTTTGTTAATTCCAATTAAATCAGCATTTATCATCTCAACTTGATCGTTTAAATTATTTTTATCAATCGACATTTGAGCTAATTGAGCCATTTCTTGTTGAATTTCTATTGCTTTAATATGAATTGGTCCAGTTTTCTTTTGACCTGCTAAAAGCATAGCTATTGGAGCATTTCCACTACATAAATCAACTATTTTATTAGTTTTTTTTTTTATATTTGTAAAATAACTTAATAATAACGTATCAAAAGTATAACAATTTTTAGTTGTATCTTGATAAATTACTAAGCGTTCATCTTTAGTTAAATAATGCTCTTTTATCATTTTATCCTATCCTAATTCTTTTATAACTAATACCATAATTGCTTCTAATTGTAAATTAATATTAATATTAGCATATATTCGTTGTTCTAATTCTAAAATCTCTTTTGTTAATTGATAATATTCTTGTCTTTTTAAAGTGGTAACAATAATCCGATAAATTATCGTTGCTAAAGTTAGATTAATTTTTTTAAATTCATTATTACAAAAAATTAAATAGGCTTTTTCATATTCTGCTTTTTCATATAGTTCAAATATTTTAATTGTTTTTGTGGCTAAAATATCATTATCTAATAAATAATTTAATTCATTTTGTTGTTGAATTATTAATGGATAAAATTCATGTTCATTTGGATACGATAAATTTACTAATGATAAATTTATTGTATATACTCTTGATAATATTGTTGGTAAAATATTACTCGTATTTTGAGCAACAAAAATATGGATTGTATTAGTAGTATTTTCTTCAATTGTTTTTAATAATTTATTTTGTTGAATTTTTGAAACACTTGAAAAATCTTCAATTATCCCAATCTTACAATTACTTGTTAAATTTGTATGGGTAAAAAAATCTTGGTATAATTCTATATCACTAACTATTAATTTTGTCACTTGATTAGTTAAATAACAAATATTATTTGACTTTAATAATTCATCAAATGATTCTTCAATATCTTTTAGAGGTTTAATTAATTCAATAATCTTTTTTTGAACACTACTATTATTAATATCACCAATAATTAAAACACTTTTACTCATTTATCTCCTATTGTTGTTAATATTATTGTTAATATTTCAGTTGTTATTTCTTCTGGCGTTTGATTAGCATTAATAATATATGAGTTTTCACGATTTTTAAATACTTCTTGATATCCTACATTTAATTGTTTATGAAATTCAAGTGTTTCTTCATCAAAACGATTTACTTCACGATTTGATTGATTTATCCGTTTTAATCCTTCTTCTGGTTCAATATTTAAGAGAAAACTAAGATCTGGTATGAATTTATTTGTGGCCCACATATTTAATTCAAAGATTTTATCAATTGTTAAACCACGTGCTATTCCTTGATAGACCACAGATGAATCAATATAACGATCAGATATAACGATTTTATTTAGTGCTAAATTTGGTTTTATTTTGTTTTTTAAATGTTCTATACGCGCAGATGCAAATAATAATGCTTCTGTTTTGTAATCTAAATCATTATCCATAATTACTTTTCTAATCTCTTCAGCAACTTTAACACCACCCGGTTCCCTTGTTATGATTACTGAATAATTTAAATCGTTTAAAGCTATTTCTAAAAGTTTTGTTACCGTTGTTTTTCCTGATCCTTCTCCACCTTCTAATACGATAAATAATCCATTTTCCATATTAACTCCTTTTTTGTGGTATTGAAAAAATAAATTCTGTTCCTTGATTTATTTCACTTTGAACATAAATTTCTCCATTATGTCCAGTAATGATTTCTTTTACAATTGATAAACCTAAACCAGTTCCGCCTGAATTTCGATTACGTGATTCATCGATTCGATAGAAACGTTCAAATATTTTTTCTTTTTGTTGGTAAGTTAAACCAAGTCCATTATCTTGCACTATAAAACGAATATTATCATTTTTAAGATTAGCATATATTACCACATCAGTTTTTGCATAAAGTAATGCATTTTCAATTAAGTTAATAAATACTTGTTTTAATTTGAAATAATCAGCATATACTGTTAATTTTGATGGTTTTATAATAAGTTTTATTTTAAACTTAGCAAATCTTTCATTAAATAGATGAGTTAGATCATCAAATAAATCTTGAACTTCTATTTCTGTTTTTACTAATGTAATAATATTTTCATCAAATTTAGATATATCAAGTAAATCTGCTACTATTTTAGATAACCTTTTAATTTCTAAAAAAATCACATTTAAACCTTCAATATACTCTTCAATTGAAAATCCTTGTTGCTAAACTAATGATTCTGAAATACATGAAATTGCTGCTAAAGGTGTTTTTAATTCATGTGC
>CAMZNW010000064.1 GCA_947313935.1 uncultured Mollicutes bacterium | reverse complement strand
CACTTTATCTCTTGTATAAATTAAATGCTACTAACCCTTGATTTCTTTGTTCAGTTGCATTAACTCGTATTATCTTTAATATTATTTTATAACTTTTCTCATATTTTGTTAATATCTTTAAATCAATATTTTTATTAATTTTTTAAATACTACGACTTATTAGCTTTACTACTAAAAACATCGTTCCACCTTCAGCTAAACTAGATGAAAAATCTTTTAACATTTTATTATCAACATTAATTAAACTTAATATAAATACTAACAATAAAATTATAAAAGATATATATTTTGCTAATTCCCAAAACTTAGTAACTATTTTTTTTTCCATATTAATCACCCTTTTTAATTTATTTAATTTAATTTAATAATATTTAATATTATTATTGCATTAAAAAAGTTTTCAACTGCGTTCATATTATAATATTAAAACTAATAATTTGTTTGATATTTCTTTACATTCTAATTATTAATGTTGCCATTTTCTAAAATTATGTGCTTTATAAATTTTCACTTCATTATTATCATACATTTCATAATTTATATGACTTGCTTTGTTTGTATAATAAAGAATAAATAAAAAATTTTTAATACAACATCATATATTTATTCTTTATTTGTTTCAAAATTTTTTATTTCGTGTTCTACATTTTTTTAGACAGTAATTTTTTTCTATTAAAGATAATGTTTCTCTAAATAATTATAAAATACTTTTAAAATAATTTAGAGAAGTATTTTAAATAGATCGTATAGTGTTATCTACCTTACCATCTAATTATTAGATCATACCTTTACTTAAAGGTAAAGTATTAGATATTACATTAAAAGGTGAAATGATTTTGCACCTTTTTAACAATAACAATCATTACTTATTTATAACAATAGTTTGAACTTTCATCATTGATTTTAGAGCATGTTCAATTCCTTGAGCTCCCATACCTGAATTTTTAAAACCGATAAAAGGAAAATTATCTGGACCACGTGATGTTTTCCCATTAAAGTTTATTGTTCCTACTTCTAAACGTTCTGCAATATACATTAAATCATTAATATTATTACCATAAACACTTGCTTGTAGACCATATTTACTTTCATTATTAATACTAATTGCATCATTAATATTATCATATTCTATAATTGGTAACACTGGACCAAAAGGTTCAACAATTGCTAATTCACTATCTCTTTTAACATTAGTTATAATGGTAGGATAAATCAAATTATTTTCCCGCTTATTCCCAATTAATAAATCAGCATCTTTTATTGCCTCTTGTATTATTCCATCAACATAATTAGCTGACTTAACATCAATTAAAGGTCCAATATTAGGATTAGCCATCATATCATTACTTACAGTTAATTTCTTAACTTCTTCAATTAACATCTCTTCTACTAATTTTTTATTTTTTGTACTAACTAAAACTCGCTTTATTGCAGTACAACGTTGTCCTGAATAACTAAAAGCACCTGATACAATATCTTTTATTGTAAAATCAAGATCAGCATCATCTAATATAATCGCTGCATCTTTCCCACCTAATTCTAATACTAAAGGTACCATTTTACTTACACTAGCAATATTCTCACCAGTTTTGCTTCCGCCTGTAAAACTTATAAAATCTACTAATTCATGACTGCTTAAATAATCTCCTATTTCACTACCACTACCCGTTACTATATTAACTACACCTGGCATAATACCAGTTTGTTCTAATAACTTAATTATCTCAATCCCAATGACACTACCTTGTGTTGCCGGTTTAAATACAATACTATTTCCTGCAATCAAAGCTGGTGCAATCTTTGTTACTGCAAGATTAACTGGATAATTAAATGGACTTATTGCTAAAACAACACCTAATGGAACATACTTTGTAATAGCTATTTTCCCTTTATTTCCACCATAATAATTCTCACTACTTGTATTTTGACCAATAATACGATACATTTGTTCAACTGTATACTTAATATATTCAGATGTTCGTACTATTTCAGTTTCCGCATCCTTATAACTTTTAGCAATTTCATTAACCATAATATTTGCTAAATAAACTTTTTTTTCAACTAATAAATCAGCCCATGCAATTAAAAATGCTCCCCTTTGACTGATTGTTAACTCAGCCCACAACTTTTGTTGTTCTTTTGCATAATCATATATCTCATCAACATCTTTAATTGATAAACTTGGTACTTTAGCATACTCATCATTAGTTATTGGTGAAATAATACTAATATACTTTTCAAATTCTCTTGTTTCATTTTTAATTTTATATTTATACATATTTTCTCCTTTATTTAACTAATTAAATCATATTTAAAATCTTAATAAATTTATTTACATAATATTATATATTAATTTGAAGTTACAATTTAATTATATCATTTTATTTCAAGTTTTTTATAAAAAAATAGAAACTTACGTCTCTATTTTAATCAATTTTATAATTATTTTTTTAAAGTATTTTTATGATATACTCCACCTATTATCGTACCAAATGCTTCACTTGTTGCAAGTTCATCATCTTTTGTATCAAAAATATCAAAATCTAAAATTGTCATATCTGCATATTTTCCCGCTTCTAAAGAACCAATTTTTTTATCTAATTTATTATTTTTAGCAGCATTAATAGTAATTGCTTCTAAAGCTTCATAAAGAGTAATTGCTTCCTCATTAAATACTTTTCCATTAGAAGAAACTTTATTAGTAGCTAAATACATACACATTAATGGATTTGTTGGGAAATTTGGCAAATCAGAATGTAGCGATAAAATTGCTCCATGATCTTTTGCTTTACGAATTGATGTTAAACTTTTTAATATTTTAGGATCAACAATTCCTGCTTTTTCCCAACTTTCATAAAAGTAATAACCATAATGAGGTAGTGCTGATACATATAAAGGTTCATTTTCATCCATCAATTCAAATACTTTATCATTTGAAAAAGCAAAATGTTCTATTGAAAAATTATTTTCTACTGCACCATGACGTTTTTTTAACTCTTTATGCATTAATAACATATCTTCATTTGCTTTATCACCTTGAGTATGTGTATGAATCATATAACCATTTTTATAAAAAATATCCATATCATCACACATTGTTTTTTTATCATGAATTTTATTTCCTTTTTTAAATGAAAAATTCCATTCTGGATTAACACCTGTTTTTAAATTTGGTACAGAAGTTATTACTTCTAAATCAATTATTGCACCATCTGCAAAATATTTTATTGCATCATTTGTAAAACGTAATGGATCTGCATCAAAACTTTCAGATTCAAATTTTTCTTTTACAAAATTAAATATAATATTACGATTTTCTTCATAAGATGCATTTTCATCATACAATTTTGCTGCTAGTGCAACCCATAAATAAGCTTCTGATAATCTTTGTGGAAAATTTTCCTTATCCATCATTGTCCAAACTTTATCATCAAATGCTCCCAATAAATCAAATGCCATATCTGTAATAGATGTTACCCCCGCACGCATAAATGCATCTCTTTGGAAATTAATACCTATTTTAATTGATTCTTCATTTAAAATTTTTGGTACTATTGCTGAAATACCAAGCATTCCTGCAGCTTCTTTGATAACTCCATCCCATTTACCATCAATAATGTTAAATCCATAAGTACCTTCTGGAATGACTTTTTTCACATCTTCAAAGAATATTTCTCGAGCTTCTTTATTAAAAATCCAAACATGTGTAGAATTTGATACCAAAATAACTGGTGCTCCAAAATTTTGTTCATCTAAATCTTTTGCTACAATTTCACCATGTATTGGTTCAAAATAACCAAGAGCAGCAACAATTTTATTAGAATCATTAT
>CAMZNW010000063.1 GCA_947313935.1 uncultured Mollicutes bacterium | reverse complement strand
TGAATAATTTTGTAAGTGTTTAACTACAATTTCAAAGAAGGAAGCACATTTATCATTGTAATTTATATTATTTATGGTATAATAATAGTATATTTAACAATAATATGTTTAAGTTTTATTAAAAGTTACGCAAAATTATTTATTAAAGTCATCATTTTAAGATGAAAATTAGTTTGTTGTATATTAGTGACTAATAAGAATTTAGAACATGTTATAATTATGATAAGGAAATTTATGAAAAAAGAAGAAATGATTAATAAATTAAAACTTTTGAATTATAATAATATAAAAATAAATTCAAGATCAAAGTTAATAAAAAACACGACTATTACATCTAAAGATATACTTATAAATAATATAAAATTTTCTAAAAAAGAAAGCTTTTTAAAAGATTTATTTGTGAAAAAACAAATTTCTTTTATTGATATTGATAATGTTACAAGACGAAGATTGTCTGATATCTATAAAAAGCAAGAAAAGATAAAAAAAGAAACTGGTAAAAATACCACTTTTTTAACTTTGTTTAATCTTTTTGACGATAATGTAGGAAACAATGGGTCATTTGCTCCATTATTTCTAATGCCTATTAATATAGAAAAAAATGCAAATGACTATACTTTGAAATTTATAAATAATAAAATATATCTAAATATTTATTTAGTATATGATTATGCTTTAAAAAAAAATATGGATATAAATAAAATAAAAGAAGAACATAGTCAGTATATAATAAAAGATAAATTTGAAGAAGAAGATTTTAAAAATTGGATTTTAGAAATCAATAAACATTTCAAATTAAATATTCCAATTTCAGATATAAATAATATTTCTATATTTGAAACAAATTATGACTTGAATATAGAAGAAATATTAAAAAAAAAAGAAATAAGAAAAGATTTATTTAATGGAAAATCTAATGGAATTTTTCATTTTAATATGCTTTGTACATTTGAGGACTTTGAACAAGATATATTTTATGATATATTAAGACTAATTCATATTATTGAAG
>CAMZNW010000062.1 GCA_947313935.1 uncultured Mollicutes bacterium | reverse complement strand
TGTCAATAACAACAATTGGAGCATCCTTTAATGATTTGTTAAAACGCAACTTAATTTCGTCATAGTTTAATTCCATATAAAACTCCTATTCTAATATATTATAACATAATACATTATTAAAAATTTAAATAATATGTTATTAAAGTAAAAGATAATGTGATTATTAATGTAAATTAAAACTAAAGTAGAAATATACTTTAGTTTTAATTATAATTATAATGTACTTTAATTCATAAAAAATAATATTTCTTTAAAGAAATATTATTTTAGAAAAACAAATAAATGGCTTTATTAAGTGTTAATTTTTATTATGTTGATTAGAACAATATAGGATTAGTATAAACTATAATATTAGTAATTGAATAGATATTATTTCTTATAATTATGTTTAGTAATTTTCATAAAGTTAAATTTTCGATAATAAAGGAAAATGTTTATAGAAGTTTACATTTTAATGAAAATAACCATAATGCAATAACTAAGTATATAGGAAGTTTAGATGGTATTTCTTATGTGCGTTCTAATAGAGAAATAGCATTTGAGAATGTTTCATCAATATATAAAGCTTCAAATTTAGGTTCAACTAAGCATTCTGGTTGTGAAATTATATTCAATGGAGACTTTGATAATATTTTAGATATTGATGCGAAAAAAAATAAAGTACATGTTTCTAAAAATTCGGATATATATACTTTTTTTGAAAAATATATTAATAAAGTTTTAAAAGAAATGGAAAATAGAAACAAAACACTTGTTAAAAATTGGAACAAAATACAAGAAGAAGATGCTAGAAAAAGTGGTGAAAAAATAATTATAGTGGATAATCCTAGAGAAGATGTTTTATTAATTGAAGATGGTGAATTTATTACAATTAACAAAAACTATAAAGAAATAAAAAAAAATGATATTTTAAGGAAGATAATAGAAGATATAAAAGAAAATGTTGATAGTGAAAGTGAAAAAAATATCTTTTTATTAGAACTAATAGAAAATTTTTACAATAAAAAATAGACATTAACATAATAATGTTTATTTTTTATTATAAGTATAATTACATAATGAGGAAAAAGAGTTATAAACAATTGGATGAGTTATATGGCTATGTGACCACAAAAAATTTATTAAAGAATCTACTTATAATAATTATTTAGGTGCTTTGCAAACTAGGGAAAAAACTATTTTCTTCTTAATTGTAAAATGTATGTATATTTAATCATAAAAGTGATTTTAGTGAAAACTAAATCACTTTTATTTTTCCTATTTGTAATTGCATTAATTTTTTTGTTCTTTACTAATTTCTAAATCCAAATACTTTATTTTTAGCTAACTTCCTTTTTTATTTGTACCTTCTATATATACATTTGAATAAATATAAGTAAATGCATTTGAAATTTCATATTTCCAATTGTTATGAGACGATATAGTTGTATACATCTTTTTGAGTTCTAGTTTCTAAAATATCAATTATATCTCTATATTAACTTTTTTATATTTTTTTTTAGATGATATTTATCGAAAATATTAACGACTAAATAATATAAATATTACTAGTCTAGAAGCAGAAGTGTATGTTTGACTTTTTACTATATGATCAAATACAATTTTACAAATCGTATTGCTAATTTGACAATTAAATTTAATATTATAAGTATGTTCACAAATGTTTTGTTGCATACAAAACATTTGAATCTCTT
>CAMZNW010000061.1 GCA_947313935.1 uncultured Mollicutes bacterium | reverse complement strand
TTATTTTTACATTTTTTTTTATATTATAATCTTTTTTTATTAACATCCATGCTTTATAAGCTATATTTAATTCTTTATCAATTTCTAATTTTGGACAAACAAATTCATCTTGTTCACTTATTTCAATTGATATATCGTCATACAAATTTAAACTTGCCATAATAAAATCAACTTGATGATATCCAGACACATCTCGTTCAAGAACATTTAATACTAAATTTATTTTTGCTGCTGCTTTTTTAGTAATCATTGCGCTCCTTTTCATTTTTAAACATGATTCACCTTGATAATAATTAGCAACTTTATGATACACTATAAATCTATTTTTTGTATATAAACTTATCGCTTTCCTATTATTTTCATTTACTTCTAAATATATATTATACTTTTGGAGCATTTTTAATAAACTAGTTGCAATTCCTTTGTTTGTACAATTTTTTTTAGTAGCTAAATTATATATATCACAATTTGATTCATTAATTTTATAAGATACATAGCCTAACATATTTCCATTATTGATATGAAGGATAAATTGAATTTCATTATCAATTTTGTACACATCATATAAAGTATTTCCAAATAACTCTTTTTCTAAGTTCTTTATTTCTAAAAAATATTTACTTTTTTTTAGTCTTGCTTGACTATAATGCTGGTTTTTCATAATTAACATTTAAATTTTCATAATTAACTACTTCTTGATTTTTAAATGCTCCTATTTCATATAATTTTTTCACATTAAGTGGTTCATCTAAAATAACATCTTTATTAAGATCTTTAGCTAATACTATTGTAGTTTTATCTCCATCATAATAAAAATATTTTTTTCCACGTGCATCTAATCCAATTGGATTATTATTATTTTGTAAATACATTAACTTTAGAATATTCATTGGATAAATATTTATTTCATGATGAAGAGCAATTGTTTTAGTAAATATTATCCCCACACGCAAACCAGTATAAGAACCAGGACCATTTATAAGAAATATATTTTGAACTTTATTTAAGTCAAAATGTTCTGCTATTTCATATAATAATTGACTATGATTATTATTTCCTGTTTGTTGATAAATATCAATTATTTTTTCATCTATAAAACTCATTACTATAATTTCATCTGTTGCTGTTGAAATAAATAAATTCATTAAAACTCCTTTATATTAAAATTTTACTTATATTATATACAATAAATGATAATATATAAGCAATTGTTAGAGATGTTACTATTGAAAATATAATATATTTCTTTTTAGGTAATTGTTCATAAATTGCCCCTAGTGTTGAAATACATGGAATATATAATAATGTAAATACTAAAAATGATAATGCACTTGCTGCATCAAATTCAATTGCTATTGTATTTTGTAAATCTACAATTGAACTCACATCATACATTATTAACATTGCACTTATAGCTAATTCTTTTGCTAAAAATGCACTTACTAAAGAGGCAACTGCAGCATATGTACCAAAACCTAATGGTTTAAATATTGGTGCAATTGTATTAGACAGTATTACTAAAATACTATTATCTACATTCGTTGTATATCCACTAAATGTGTAGTGTGTTAAAAACCATAATCCCATTGAACCTATTAAAATTAATTTCCCTGCTTTTAAAACAAAACCTTTTATTTTTTGATAAATAATTCTTACCAAATATTTGAAAGCTATTTTTCGATATTTTGGAAGATTATAAATTGTCATTTCTGCTTTAGAATTATAAATAAAATGACTAATTACATATGAAATTCCAATTGCTACTACAATTCCTAAACTATATAAAAATAACAATACCATTGCTAGATGTTTTTCAAAAAAAATATTAATAAAAATTACATAGATAGGTAATCGAGCAGAACATGATATAAATGGTGCAGATAATATTGTTGCAATTCTTTTGGGTTCATTTTTTATATTTCTAGATGACATAATTGCCATAACATTACAACCAAGTCCTGTAAT
>CAMZNW010000060.1 GCA_947313935.1 uncultured Mollicutes bacterium | reverse complement strand
ATTGCTCTTTCTAATTTGGCAATTTCACCTTTTGTAATAACAAAACGTGCTTTAGATAATTTAGCTGCACGTTTCAAATCAATTCCATCAACTATTTCACCAATTTTAGCATGATCACAAATATTGGAATCAAATGTTGGTTTTTCTCCCCATACTTTAATAACTTTATTATCATCTTCATTTTTTCCAATTATCGTATCATCATCAATAATATTTGGTAATAACATTAAAATTTGTTCATATTCTTTTTTTAAACTTGAAACTTTTGTTTGTGAAATTTTTTCTTTTGCGTTATTAATACTATTTAATAACTCATCAATATTTTTATTTTCACGTTTATAAGTTCCAATTAATTTTGAATTTTCATTAATAATAGCTTGACAATCTTCAACTATTTTTAATTCTTTTAAATATTCTTGATATATTAATATCATCTTAGTAATTTCATTTTGATAATCTTTATTTCTTTTATTTAAATTATCAATATAACTTTGAGTATTTTTCAAAATATCTTTAATATCTAACATTTTTTACCCCTTAATTTTATAAACAAATCTTGCATTAATTTTTTAGATGTATCATTAATTAAACTTTCATCAATAATTAAATCATTATTAATATATCCTTTATAACTGCTCGATTTTTTTTCATCTTGAATACTACCTATGTAAACTTTTTTTATTCTTGATTGGATAATAGCACCATAACACATTAAACACGGCTCAACTGTCACATACATTTCACAATCAGCTAACTTCCAAGTTTGAAGTTTTATATTAGCTGATTTTAAAGCCTTTAATTCAGCATGAGCAAATAAATCTTGAGTATTTTCTCTGGTATTATAAGTTGCTGCAATGATTTTATTTTTATGAATAATAATACAACCAACAGGCACTTCATTTTCATGAAATGCTTGTTTAGCTAAATCATTTGCATAATTCATATAATTATTCATTAATCGCGTTTTGAAAATATTGCTAATAAACGTACTATTTCAATATATAACCATATTGTTGTACTTAATAAACCTAATGCTGCAACATATTCATATGATTTTGGTAGTTTGTTTTGAACCATTAAATCAACTGTTTGAAAATCACGTAAATAAGTTAAAGAAGCCATTATAGCTAATACTAATGTTAAAATAACATCAAATGTTGAACCAAAACTTATTCCAGCTCCAAATAAAGACATGAAAAAGTTCACCATTAAAATTGCAAATACTCCAAACATAACAACTGTATAAGCTGGTGCTATTTTATTGAAAAAATTTGGATATGCTTCATAAATAAATAACATCATTACAAAAATTATAAATACTATTCCAGCAGCTTGAAATCCAACATTTGAACCAGTATATGAATTCATAACATACACAAATGAACTCATCCATAACCCTTCAATAATAGCATATCCATAAAATACAACTTTTGCTTTTTCTGGATTTTTAGCTACTTGAATTGTTAAATAAATAATTACAATTGTTGACATAATCATAAATAAAATTGAACTTGTCATTTGCATTATTGTAGGATTTTGCATCGCAAAAATCATTGTACCAAAAAATACAAGTACTCCTAATAACGTTTTACTAAAAACCCCATTTCTAGATACTGCTTTCACCTCAACTGCATTAAAAGTTTTTGTACTTTTTTGAACTTCTTTAAAAATTGGATTACTAGTTGTTTTTTGTGTTTTCATGATTTCTCCTTTTTTATTTTTATATTTATTTGTTCTATTTTATTTCCTATTTTACTACTAACTGTGTAAATAAAAGTATCGTCATTAAATTGTTGACCTATATCTAAAATATGCTCTGCCTGTTCAATTAAATAACCTGCAATCGTTGCCTCAGAAGTATCAGAAATGATATCACCTACATCATTAAATAAATCATTAAAATCAGAAATTGACATTTCCCCAGATACTTCAAATTCATTTTCTTTTATTTTTTGATATTCATAAGATACTTCATCATGTTCATCCCATATTTCCCCAACTATTTCTTCAATAATATCTTCTGTTGTAATTAAGCCTTGAACCGTTGCACGTTCATCAATTACAATTGCCATGTAAATATGTTCCTTTTGTAAACGAGGCAATAATTTTGATATTTTTAATGAATCTGGGGTAAAAATAGTTGGACGAATAATATCACGAATTAAAAAATTATTATCTTCAATGTAATTAACTAAAAATTCACGACTTGATAATATCCCAATAATATTATTTTGATCATTTTCATAAATTGGAATTCGCGAATGTTTTTTTATTTTTAATTGTTCAAGTATTTCAATATTAGAACTATTAACATCTAACATAATCATACTTGAACGTGGTTGTAAAATTTCTTCTACCCTAGTTTCATTAAATTCAATTGCATTTCCAATTAGTTCTTCCTCAGCATGAGCTAATTGTCCATTTTCTTTTGATTCTTCAATCATTACTAATAATTCTTCTTCTAAATCAGATTCAATTATTGTTTGTCGCTTACTAATAAATTTTTTTGCTTGTTTAGAAAAAAACATGAATATAATAACAATTGGTTTGAAAATCATTTTTAGAAGTTTTATTATCTTATAAACTTTTATTAAATGTTGTTCTGGATATTCTTTTCCATAAATTTTTGGTAATATTTCTCCAAAAATTAAAATTAAAATACTCATTAATACTGTTGAAACAATTACTCCATATTTTTCACCAAGAGCTGCAACCATAAAAACTGTTGTAATCGTTGGTAATAATATATTTACAAAATTGTTTAAAATAACAATAGTTGTAATTGTACGATCATAATCTTCAACTAAATCATAAATCTCAATAGCAACTTGATCACCTGCATCTACTTTTACTTTTAATCGAAATTTATTAATACTAGCTATCGCCATTTCTGTTGCTGAAGCTAATGCTGTTAAAGAAAACAATATTAAAATAATTATCATGCTGGAGAGACTCATTTTCCTCCTTTTGTCCAATAATTAACATTATGGGGTTCTACTTTTTTTAAACTTTCAAAATCCAATTGGCGTTCACCATCATAAGCAATCAAAGCAACACAATTAGCTAGATTTAATGAACGTAAATTTTCATGCATTGGTATTCTAAATGTTTGATTTTTATATTTTTTAAGTATATCTTCATCTATGCCTGATGATTCTCGTCCAAATATATAAAAAACTTCTTCCATATCTTTAATAGATATTTCATCATAAATTTTTGTACCATAACGAGTAGAAAATAAAAAATTTTTAGAATTATTTATTGCTTCAAATTCTTCAAAAGTTTCATATTCTGTTAATGTAACAAATTCTAAATAATTAGCAGAATTTCTTTTAAATACCTTTGAAGATAAATTTAAGTCAAATCCATATGGTTTAATTAAATGAAGATGTGCATCTAATCCAACACAAGTTCGAATAATATTTGCAGTGTTTTGAGGAATTTCAGGTTGAAATAAAACAATATTTATTTTAGACATTAGTTTAATTCCTCTATTTTAGATAAATCAATTACATTATCGTCTTCAATATCAATTTTATTATCTACATTTAATTCTATATCTAAATCTTCTTCTTCTTCTTCAAAAATATCAATAATTGCAGTGTTTTTGTATTGTTCACGAATTACCTCTTGCATTGTATAATTTATTTTGAAATCCCATTTTCTATCTATACAAATAAAACGTCCATCCATTTGTAAATCCATACATATTGTTGCTAATAACTCAGGTGTTGATAATTTTAATAAATTTTCTTCCTTTATTTCTTTTGCTATATCAGGTGTCGATAACATTCCACGTTCATTAATTAAACTACTTGTCAATTCAATAATATTTTGCATTGCACTCCTTTTTGATATCCAAATATATTTTAACATTTTTCACACTAAAATGCTATATTCTTGCAAGTTATTATAATATTTTCTATAATTACTTTTCTTTATTAGATAATAATTAACCTTATACAATTAATTCGAATTTTATATTTATTAAATCATCATCTCGATAATATTCTAATTCAATTAAATTGTTTGTAACAATAATATTAGTTGTTGATATCAAACTACTACCTATAAATTCTTGTCCATTCATCTTAATAGTATATTCCAATACTTTTTTTTCATACTTTTTATGAGTAAATACTAAATTTATATCTCCAGTTTTTTTTATCGTAATTGTTTGATTAACAGCTTCTAAAGAAACATAAATATTTCCAGATTCTTTATATGTAATAATACTTTTATTAACTTTAGCTAATCGTTTTATTGTATTACCATTACTAGTTATAATAAGTTGTCTATTCATTTAAATCTACAAAATAACTTTTATTTTTTACCAAAATTTTCATTTCATTTTTCATGAAATTAATTAATTTTGAAACATCTTCTAATTTTTTAACTTCTCCATTCTCTTTTAAAATTAAAACTGGTTCATAGTATAATATTTTATCATAATCTTCTGTTTTTATTTCATAAGTTGTTGTTGATTGTTCAGTAAAATCTTTTTGTAAAATAAAAAATTCTGCTAATTTTTGTAAAATTTTATCATCTTCAAACAACATAAAATCATTAAATATTATTAGTAAATTGTAATCTTGAACTTGAATGTATTCTTGTACAGTTGGATGTCCTTTTAATAATGGTATTAATTTTGAAATATCTGTTTTAAATTCATAATTTTTTTGATATAATTTTCTACAATGAATTAATATTTCCTTTGCTACAGCTTCAAGAGCAATCGTTTTTTGATTTAAATAGACTTGTTCAAACATTTGATAACGTGCTAAAATAAAATCTTCCACTGTTCTAATACCTTTCTCATGAAAAACAATTTGATTATTTTTTATGTCAATCACATTCAATAATCTTTGGAAATCAAAATTACCATATACAACACCAGCAAAATATGAATCACGCATTAAGTAATCCATTCGATCAATATCAATTGTTGAACCCATTGCACTTACTAAAACTTTATTAGTATGTTTTTTAGTAATAAATTTTATGATATCATCAATTAATTCTGGGCAATATTGTTTTAGAACTTGATTAATTTGTGTATTTTCATCTTCTATAATTAACATCGAATATTCTTCATGATCTAAATTAAATACTTCTTCTGCTGTATGAGAAAATGGACCATGTCCAATATCATGTAATAAACTTGCTATATAAAAGGCAAGTTTTTCACCTTCATTAAATTTATTATTTGCTTTTTTTTCTAATACATCACAAATTTGATTACTTAAATGATAAACTCCAATACAATGAGTATATCTTGTATGTTCTGCAGTTGGAAAAATAAAATAAGTTAAACCTAATTGTTTTATATTACGAAGTCTTTGAAATTCGTATGTTGATATTAAAGCTTTGATAACTGGTTCTTTTATATCAATATCCCCATAAATTGCATCTCTAATTGTCATATTGCTCCTTTACTAAAACTAATAAATCTTCAAAATTTTTAGCTGAAATAATTTCCTCATCTATCATACAAGCATATTCTAACCGCCCTGGTCCACAATAACTAATACATCCTTCAATAACTTCTATATCATTAACTTCTTCTAAAAGAGTAACTTGTTTTTTAAAATTACCAATTAATTTACGCTCATGACATTTTCGACAATATTTTAATTCCATAATCCCCACTTTATTATAAGATTTCATTATTTTTATAATTACTAATTCCACCACTTAAATCTACAACATTATAACCTAAACCATCTAAAAATTGACAAGTTTTATAACTTCTAGCCCCTGTATTACAATACAAATAGTACGTCGTCTCCTTATCTAAAAACATATTAGGATTTAGTATTAATCCAGTCATAGGAATATTTTTAGAACCATCAATTTTATTTATTTGTACTTCTTTTTTTTCTCGAATATCAATAATTTGTGCATTACTAATTTTATTTATTTCATTGATATTAATTACTTTCATTATTCTCCCTATTTAATAAAACCATTTAAATTTTTATTTTGTTTTTCTTGAACTTCTATACCCATTTCTTTTATAAATTGACTGGTATCATAAAATTCTCCACGAAAATCAAACATATAATTTGTCAATACTAATTTTTTTTTAGCTCGCGTTATTCCAACATAACAAACCCGACGTTCTTCCTCTAAAGCTGCTAAATTAGAAAAATCAATTCGTCTTGGAAAAACATTATCACACATTCCAATCATAAAAACATGCTCAAATTCTAATCCCTTAACACCATGAATAGTCGACAAAATAACACCATCATCACTTTCATTTTCTTTACTTGAAAATAAAACTAAATCATTTAAATAAGTTAATAAATCTTTATCATTTTGTTGAGCATATACAAAAGAGTTTATTAACTCCTTAATATTTTCCATTCGTTCATCAGCTCGTTCTTTATTATCAATAGAAACTAAATAATCATAGTATTGAATATTTTTTAAAAATTCATTAAAACCTTTTTCAAAATCATCTAAAATTAATTCTTTGGTTTCTTGAATTGCAATTGTAAATTTTTTAACCATTGGAGTACCAATTAAAATTGCTGTTTCAAACAATGAAATATTCTCACTTATAGCATAATTCCGATATTTACTTAATGTCGTTTCTCCAACTTTTCTTTTAGGAACATTTATTATTCGATTAAAACTAATATTATCATCTGGATTAAAAATAAGACGCAAATATGCTAAACAATCTTTTATTTCCATTCGTTCATAAAAACGTAGTCCACCATATAATTTATATGGAATTGAATTTTTAATTAATTGTTCTTCAATTTTTTTGGATTGATAATTCGCTCTATATAATACAACAACTTCATTTAATGGTTTATTCATTTCAGATAAATACTTAATCTCATTAATAATAAAATCACTTTCTTTATATGCATCTAAAAACCTATATGCCAAAACAGGTTGTCCTTGTCCATAGTTTGTCCATAAATTTTTATCTAACCGTTTATCATTGTAAGCTATTAATTTATTAGCTGCTGTTAAAATATTATTTGTTGAACGGTAATTTTGTTCTAATTTAATTAGAACACTACCAGTAAAAGATTCATCAATATTTAATAAATTTTCCATTACTGCTCCACGCCAACCATAAATTGCTTGATCAATATCACCCACTATAAATATGTTATTTTGTGATACTTTAATTTTTTTTATTATTTCTAATTGGACACTTGAAGTATCTTGAAATTCATCTACAAGAATATATTTAAATCTTTTTTGATAAATCTTAACCACTAAATCAATATCTAATAATTCATTAGCAAATAATAAAATATCATCAAAATCAATGGCATTATTTTCTTTTAAATAACTTTGATATTCTTTATATACATCTAAGTAATCAAACTCAATTAAATTTTCAACATCTCTTAAATATGAAGCTTTCGTTTTTGCATTTCCAATTGCATACATCGTAGCTTTAACTTTAATTACTTCCGTTAAATTTCTCCGCTTAATTATTTGTTTGATAATTCTTTTTTTATCATCATCATCAACAATATTAAAATTACTATTATAATTTTCAAAATAATTAATATTTTGCCGAATTACACGAACTGAAAAAGCATGAAATGTCATTACCCATAACATATTTGCTACTGGACCTAGTTTTTCTTGTAAACGTTCTTTCATTTCATTTGCAGCTTTATTCGTAAATGTTATTGCTAAAACCTCTGATGTTTTAGCAGTATTATTAGTAATAATTTTAACAATTTTTTCAATTAAAACCGTTGTTTTACCACTTCCAGCACCGGCAATTACAACAA
>CAMZNW010000059.1 GCA_947313935.1 uncultured Mollicutes bacterium | reverse complement strand
ATATCCAAAAAGAATTATTTAATCAAGAACCATTTAATGAAGAAATGAATAATGATATCCAAAAAGAATTATTTAATCAAGAACTATTTAATGAAGAATTGAATAATGATATCCAAAAAGAATTATTTAATCAAGAACCATTAAATGAAGAAATCGACAAAGAAATACCAAATGATGCATTCGATAAAATTTATCAAATGATTGATAATGTAGTTGAAGAAAAAGAACTATTAACAAATAAAGATGATGCTATTATTAATGATTATCAAATAGATACAAAAACAGAAAATGATAAAGTTGGAAATGTATTAGGTTCTTTAGAAGATAAATTAAAAAATAATGAGATATCTAATAATGAAATTAATGATAAACTAAAAAGAAAAAAAGAATTTGAAAATAAAATTAATTCAATAATTGAAAGTGGAGATTTAGAATTAATAAAAATTGAAGTATATAATTTTATTAATAGTGAAATTAAAACAATTTTAATTAATACACAAGAAATGTTAAAAAATAATATAAATCTAGCAGAATCTTATGAAAATGTTATTTTTTTACAAAATGAAAAAATAAAGAATATGCAAGAAGAATTAAATAATCCCCATAATATTTAAAATATGTTATAATAATATTGAAGAAGAAGTACTGGTTATTCCGGTACTTCTATTTTAATAGGAGGAATATGAAGGAAAACATTTTAATGTTAGAAATCCCTATAAATAATTTACTTCACCAATATGCTTATAGTATTTATGATATTGATTATATTCAAGAAAAAGAACGTAATTTATTACAATTTTTCATAGAAAAAACAGATAAATCAAATATTAATTTAGAAGATTGTATTATTGCTAATAATATCATAAGTGAATATTTAGACAAAAATGATCCATTTGAAAGTGAATACATTTTAGAAGTTACTTCACCTGGAATAATTAGAAATTTGAAAAAAATTGATCATTTTAAACAACAAATAGGAAAAGTTATTAATGTTGAATTAAATAAAGATGTTAAAGGATTTTCAACAACTAAACTAACAGCTATATTAACTAGTGTATCAGAAAAATATATTATAATAGATGATATTAAAATATATTATGAAGATATTAAATTAGCTAAATCAACATATGAATTTTAAAACTAAGTAAGGTGAGTAATATGACAAAAAATCAAAAGATATTTGAAGGAATTGATACATTAGTTGATGCAGAAGGAATTGAAAGAGACTTAGTAATAGAAGGATTAGAAGAAGCAATAGTAATTGCATGTCGTAAATATTATGATGTAGAAGATGTTGATGTTTGTTTTAATTATGAAACAAAACGTGTAACAATTTATGCAGAAAAAGAAGTAGTAGATATTAATGAGATAGGTGAATTTTATGAATCATCTCTACATTTATCTTTAGAAGAAGCTCAAGAAATTAAAAAAAATATTAAAGTAGCAGAAAGAATTAAATATAAATTAAAACTTGTACCTGAGTTAATGGATCGTTCAACAATTCAAACTGCAAAACAAGTATTTAGACAGAAAATTCGTGAAGCAAAATATCGTAAAATTATTATTGATTATGGAGATAAAGTCGGTGAAGTTATTTATGGTAATTTAGAAGAATATAAAGCACCATATTTTTATTTTAGTTTACTTGGAAATATTGATGCAGTATTACCACTTAAATTTCAAATAGAAGGTGAGGTAATAAAACCTGATATGCCAATTATGTTAGTATTAGAAGAAATTGCTCCACAATCTAAAAAAGGTCCAAAATTAACAGTTTCTCGTTCAAATACAAAAATTGTTAAACATGCAATGACACAAACAATTCCAGAAATTAAAAAAGGTTTGATAGAAATAGTATCAATTTCAAGAGATGCTGGAAATCGTTCTAAAGTAGCTGTAAAATTAACTACAACACAAGATGTTGATATTATTGGTAGTTGTGTAGGACCAAAAGGACAAAGAATTAACGATGTGCGTGCTATGATTGGTGGTGAAAATATTGATTTAATTGAACATTTTGATGATCCAATTATTTACATATCAAATTCACTTGCCCCTTCTTTAGTAACAGCTGTTCAAATTTTAGATGAAAATGAAAAGATTTCACGAGTTATTGTTCCAGATGATCAATTATCTTTAGCAATCGGAGCACGTGGACAAAATGTACGTTTAGCATCTAAATTAACTGGTTGGAAAATAGATATAAAATCTGAAACAGAAGCTAAAAAAGAAGGTATTTCTTTTGAAGACGATATTATCTAGAATGTGTATAGTTACTCATGTAAAAAAACCTCGAAATAAATTAATTAAAATAACTCGTATTAAAGAAGAATGGATTCTTGATGATAAACAAACATTGTTTGGTCGAAGTATATATTTAGATTTAAATTATATTAATTTTAAAAAATTTAAAAAACTACAAAAAAAATTTAAAATATCAGATGAAGATTTTCAAAGTATTATAATTCAATTAGAGGAGAAACTTGCAAAAGAAAACATTTAATCAAATTGGGTTAAGTAATCGAGCTAAAAAAGTAGTTTTAGGAACAGATAATATTATTATTCAAATGAAAAAACATAAAGTTAAATTAATTATTATATCTAGTAAAACATCTTTTAATACTCAAAAGTTAATTCAAGATAAGGCATTATCAAATAATATAGATATTATTTATATTAATGAATATGATGATAATACTATATCAAAAGCATTAGGACGAGAAAAAGTTTTAGTTATTGGAATAAAAAGTAACGATTTCAAAAAAACAATTTTAAAATCAATAAAGGAGTAAAATGGCAAAAGTAAGAATATATGAATGGGCAAAACAAAATAATATGGCTTCTAAAACAATTATTGCAGATTTGAAAGAAAAAGGACATAATGTACGAAATCATGTTTCTTCTATTGAGGAAGTAATATTACATGATATGTATAAAAATGAACAAAAAAATGAA
This sequence comes from uncultured Mollicutes bacterium, assembly GCA_947313935.1. GTDB lineage: Bacteria > Bacillota_I > Bacilli_A > UBA3375 > UBA3375 > CAMZNW01. The sequence continues at coordinate 1,449 of CAMZNW010000059.1, read as the reverse complement.
GAAATTAAATCTACAAAAGAAGAAGTAAAAGAAAATAATAAAAAATTAGTAGAACAATATCCAAAGCCAACTGAGAAAAAAAAAGTTAGTAAATCTAATTCACCGGCTGGATATTCTCATCCAAAACCTGCAGGAAGTGCACCACGAAATCCAAAACGTCAAGAAGAATATAATAAAGCAAATCCTCGTCAACATAATAGTCGTACAAGTGGTTATAATAATAGAAGTACAAGTCAAGGAACATCTACAGGAAAATATAACAATCGTCCTCAACAAGGTGGTTATAATAGTCGTCCTGGTGGATATAATAATCATAAAGGTGGATTTAAAGGGGAAGAAAAACCAGAAGTACAAGAACAAACAAGTAAACCAACAACTAAAAAAACTGGTCATAGTAATGCTAAGAAAAAGATAAATACTTATAATAATATATCAAAAAATGTTGAGAATAATTTTAAAATAGATCAAAGAACAAAGACAGCTCAAAAAAAAGAAGCTCGTAAAGAACGTGAAGAAGCATTGAAAAATGAAACAACAATTATTAAATGGGCAGATGATATGACAGTATCAACTTTTGCAAATTTATTAGAAATACCAGCAATAGATTTAATTTCTAAGTTATTTGAATTAGGTATTATGGCAACAATGAATCAATCTTTAGATAAAGAAAGCGCAGAAGTATTATGTACAGATTATAATGTAGAAATAATTGAAGATGATAGTAATTCAGAATTTGAATTTATAAATTTAATTCCAGAATATAGTGATGATGAAAAAATATTACGTGCTCCAATTGTTACAATAATGGGACATGTTGATCATGGGAAAACAACATTATTAGATACAATTAGAAAAACAGATGTAGCAAATAAAGAAGCAGGTGGAATTACTCAACATATTGGTGCTTATCAAATAACTCATGATGGTAAAAAAATCACATTTTTAGATACACCAGGGCACGCAGCATTTAGTGCAATGCGTGCACGTGGTGCAGAAATAACAGATATTATAATTTTAGTAGTTGCTGCAGATGATGGAGTAATGCCTCAAACAAAAGAAGCAGTAGCTCATGTAAAAGAAGCAAAAACACCTTTAATAGTTGCTGTAAATAAAATGGATAAAGAAGGGGCTAATCCAGAACGCGTTATGACTGAATTGTCTGCTTTAGGAATAATTTCAGAAGAATGGGGTGGAGATGTACCATTTATAAATATATCTGCTAAAAATAATCAAGGAATTGATGAATTATTATCATATATTGATGTTATAGCACAAATACATGAATATAAAGCACCTGAAAATGTTCCTGGATTTGGAACTGTAATTGAAGCAAATATTGATCAAGGTCGTGGTCCTGTTGCAACGATTTTAGTTGAAGGTGGAGAAGTTCATATAGGTGATCCAATTGTTATTGGTAGTACATGGGGAAGTATTCGTGCAATGCAAGAT
>CAMZNW010000058.1 GCA_947313935.1 uncultured Mollicutes bacterium | reverse complement strand
AGATGATATATCAAGATGTTCTAAATTCGTTAATCCCGATAATACACTTATATCTCCATCTGTCAGTCCATCATTATTATTTATATCAAGATATTCTAAATTTGTTAATTCTGATAATACACTTATAACTGTTATTTCATTAGAACTTATATCTAAATATGTAAGATTTGTTAATTCTTTTATTGTAGTTACATCTGATATTTCATTAAAACCTATATCTAAATGTTCCAATGTTATTAATTCTTTTATTGGTGTTACATCTGATATATTATTAACTTCTACATTCAAATATGTAAGATTTATTAAATTTGATAATCCACTTATATCTTCATTCGTAAGATTGTTACGACTTATATCAAGATATTTCAATTTTGTTAATTCTTTTATTGGTTCTATACCTGTTATTCTATCAAGAGAAAACATCTCAAGATGTTCTAAATTCGTTAATTCCGATAATACACTTATATCTCCATCTGTTAGTCCATGATTATTACTTATATCAAGATATTTTAAATTTATTAATTCCGATAATACACTTATAATTGTTATTTCATTATGATTCATTTCAAGATGTTTTAAATTTGTTAATCTCGATAATACACTTATATCTATTATTTCATTATGATTTATATCAAGATACTCTAACTTAGTTAATCTCGATAATACACTTATATCTGTTATATTATTCCAAGATACATCAAGATGTTTTAAACTAGTAAAATCTTCCATTCCTGTTAAATCAGATATTTTTTGGTTGGAAACATCAATACTTGTTACAACAACTGCTTCTGTTAATTGTATTTCACCATCAGAATTTTTATCAAAGTTTTTAACTAAAAAAGTTTTTAAATGCTTATCTGGTATATTTATTATACTATCTTCATTTATATTTGTTTTTTCTACTTTTAAAAGTTTATCCGTTTGTTGTGCATTCATTGATACTATTGTAAATAACCCTAATACTATTAATACAATATTAAAATTTTTCATTACTTTATTTTTCATTACTCTCCTTTTATCTATTATATAAATTTTTTAATTTATATAATAATATTTTATACCAAACTTATTAAGTTTAATTTTAATTTTATGCTTTAATTATGAAAATATATAGTGATATCATAGCACGACAATAGTTTTTCATAAAACATTACTCTCCCGTTTTTTATAACCGTTAAGTATAGCTACAACAAATTAAAACATTAATTTAATGTATATTTAATAGCCAATCCTTGGGAAATAACCCGTAATTAATAAATAACTAATCGTTTATTTAATCGTTACAAACTTATTTCCAGTGAAAGTATACCATTTTGTTTTTGGAATACAACAATTATTAATGATTTATTCAATTTCTTTTTAGTTCTTATTTAATTAATAGTATTTATATTGTATAATTGAAATGAACTTCTTTATTTTATTTCTATATACAAATGCTTAATTCCATCATTTAAAACGTTAAATTATATTTATAATTTTAGTTTCCCATATATGCATTATTTTATGTACTTTTTCAAACAATCTATTATATTCACTAATATTCATTTAAATAAGAACATATAAATCATTTCATTTATTAATAAAATTATTTTCTTATTTTTTATATCTATATCTATTACATTAACTTTAGAATCAATTTGTTTTAATAATTTCCTTTCTTCTATTTTTAATTTTTATTTTCTTTATGTTTGTAATATTTATATAGTTTAGTTTTGCCTATAGTTTTAACCTCTTTCCTTGACATTCGCATTTAAAATCTTCTAATTTATCTTTTAATTAATACTTATGCTTTGTTAAATTTCTTTTTCTAAGTTTAGTATTTTTTCGTCTTTTGATAATGATGGATCTATTAAATAATATTTTTTATTGTTATATGT
>CAMZNW010000057.1 GCA_947313935.1 uncultured Mollicutes bacterium | reverse complement strand
AAATGAACAAGGTAAAACTGTTATCATGGTAACACATGATCATGAGTTAGTTGAGAAATGTAGTAGAATAATAAATTTATAAGGATAAATGTAAAAGAAGTCACTTATGGGGTTTCTTTTTTTAAAAAAGTTGCTTTTAATAAAATTTATATATAATATAATGAAATATATACTCTAAAAGTAATATATATCTTCTATCACTTTAAAATAATGAAACAAATAATAAAATCCTATATTTTTTATAGATATGATATACTAAAAAAGTATCCTGATATTTATTATATACACATACTTCAACGACAAAAGTTGGTAAGTTATCTTCTAAGTCTAGGGATATTAGTAAGGGATACGAAGCCCATTCATTAGTAGAGGATAATTTGCATATAGCAAAAGTTTATTATAATTACTATACATAATAATCAGTATATTAAATGAAGTTTAAGTATTTTTTAAACTTCATAAAAAATAATAAATAAATTATGTATATTTATATAATTTATTTATTATAAATGGAGAAAAAATGAAGAATATTAAAAAAAGTAGTATATTTTGTATGTTAATATTAGCATTTTTATTTTATGGATTTTCAGGTTACGAATTAGATAAAAAGTTTGAAACTACAAATATCTCAATAACATTAGATACAGAGAATGCTAATAATAAAGATGTAAAGAGTATTATTAATAATAGTAGTAAAGAAAACAATGTTGGATTAGTAGTTGGAAAAACAAAAATGATTAATAAAAAGATAGAAAAAAGTTTTTATATTTCAGAAAATAATCAAGTGTGGAAGGATATAAAACGTACTAAAAATGTTGTACCAAAAAATAATGAGTATTTTTCGACTAGAAAGTCAAAAGATAAAAACCAAATTGGTTATTTAAAAGTAGCAACACTTTTTAATGAATATAAAGCTTATTCAATTGATAAACTACATGGTAATGATTTATCAGATACAATGATTTATTTGAATGGAACGTCTGAAAATATAAAAAACTTTGAAAAAGATTTAGAGAAACAATCAATAGTAGTTAAAAAATATCCTATTCCTGGTTTTGGTATAAATAGTATGAGTTATATGGTAGTATTTTATTATTTATTTATTATAATTATGTTATTGATTATGTTTATATTAAACAATAGAAAATATTCAAATATTAAATTAATGAATGGATATGCTAAAAAAAATATTTATCAAGATACATTGAAAAAATTAGTAAAAACTTTATTAGAGAGTTTATTAATAGTAGGTAGTATTAGTTTTGTTGCACTATTATGTTTTGATTTTTATGCAAGTGTTAACTTATTATTAAATATAATGTTAAAATTAAGTTTACTAATGATACTAGTAGTCATAATTTATATAATATTAGAGTTTTTATTCGGAGTGAAAAATATTTCAGTAGAGTCATTAAAAGGTAAAAATCAAAAGAAAATATTGTTTATAATAAGTACAGTTTTTAAACTTATATTTTTATATTTATTAATTCAAATAAGTTTGGAGAGTTTAAATTCATTTGAAACTGCTAAAAAGGAACTTGATAAAATACCAATAGGAGATACTGCTAATAATTATGTTACATTGTATAGTGGTGTAAGTCCTTATGAAGAATATGAAAAAGCTGAAAATTTTGAAAAATTATATGGTGATTTGAATAAAGAAAAAGAAATTATTTTATTTGACACTGTAAATTATCGTAATTTTAGTAAAGATATGAAAACACCTTGTCAAGCAAATTCAAGTTATTGTTATGCAACAGTAAACAAAAATTATTTGAAAAAAAGCAAATTAGAAATTGTATCTGGTGAAGTTTCACAAAATAAAATTAACTTTTTCATATCAAATAAATTTGCTGAAAAACAAAAAGAAATAGTAAAAAAAACAAAAGAAAAAGCATATATAGATGAAGATGTAAACATAGTAATATATAATGGAAATAAAAAATTCAAATCATATGATCCATTTACTTCAGAATATATTACTAATCCAACATTTATTTATAATCCTAGTAATGAAATTTATGATCCTAATAAAAATATTGTTGAAACGAATTCAATAGCAAAATTTCTAAATAAAATGATTTATATTCCAACTAAAACAAATGATCCTTATAAAGAATTATTACCTTTTTTTAAAAAGAGTGAATTGGATGATGTTATTACAAGTGTAGATTCAATATCTGATTATTATTTAGCAATATATCTTAATGATAAAATAAGTGTTGAAATATTATTGTTTAGTTTTCTAATTGAATTAATAATTATAATTATGATTATCGTTAATAGTATTATAATTTATATTGATTTAAAATTAAAAAATAATATAATAAAGAAATTAAATGGGTATAGTATAGAACAAATATTTAGTAATTATTTTATTATTATAATTATAGAATATATTACCTTAATAATATTAATGAGTGACCCACTTGCTAAATTAATTGTAGTGACACTATATATGTTAGAAATGATCATAAGTTATATTATTTTAAATAACGTACTAAATAAAAAGTTATTAGGTTTATTAAAGGAGAAAAATGAATGAAATAATAAAATTAAAACAAATCACAAAGTGTTTTGAAAATAATAAATTGTTTGAAAATTTAGATATGACATTTAATGAAGGAGAAATGACAGCAATCACTGGGCAAAGTGGATGTGGTAAATCAACGTTATTAAATATAATTGGCTTACTTGAAAAACCTGATAATGGATATGTAGAGATAAATGGAAAAGAAATAAAAAAATATGCACCTAAAATAATTAGGAAAATTTTGAGTAAAGAAATAACATATTTATTCCAAAATTATGCTTTAATTGATAATGAAACAGTTGAATATAATTTATTAATAGCTTTAAAGTTTACTAAATTAACAAAAAAAGAAAAGCAAAAAAACATAATAGAAACTTTGAAAAAATTAGGATTAGATGGTTTAGAGAAAAGAAAAATTTATACATTAAGTGGAGGTCAACAACAACGTGTAGCAATTGGACGTGCTATATTAAAGCCATCTAATATAATTTTAGCTGATGAACCAACAGGTTCATTAGATGAAGAAAATAAATGGATAATATTTAATTTATTGTTGGAGTTAAATGAACAAGGTAAAACTGTTATCATGGTAACACATGATCATGAGTTAGTTGAGAAATGTAGTAGAATAATAAATTTATAAGGATAAATGTAAAAGAAGTCTCTTATGGGATTTCTTTTTATTTAAAACTATAAAATTAATGTTTTCATTATAAATGGTAATATAAATTTAATTAGATATATGATTATATTTAAGATAATTAGGGTATATTTTGATAGTATTCTTATTAATAATTTTTATATAAAATACTTTTCATTAATATTTAAATGTGATATAATAAAATATATAAGCAATTAAAAAAGGAGAGATATGAAAAAAGAATTCAAAACAGAATCAAAACAATTATTAAATTTAATGATTAATTCAATTTATTCAAATAAAGATATTTTTTTAAGAGAATTAATATCTAATGCATCAGATGCATTGGATAAAAAAGAATTTTTTAAAATCCAATCAAAAATAGTAGGGGATACTACAAATTCAATTGTAATTGATGTTGATACTGAAGAAAAAACTCTTATTATTACAGATACAGGTATTGGAATGAATTATGAAGAATTAGAACAAAATCTAGGGACAATTGCTCATTCTGGAAGTAAAGAATTTTTAGAAGAATTAGAAGAGAAAGATACAAATGATATTATTGGACAATTTGGAGTTGGTTTTTATTCTTCATTTATAGTAGCAGATGCAGTAGAAGTATATACTAAAAAAGAAGATGATAAAGGTTATAAATGGACAAGTAATGGAATAGATAGTTATGAAATTAATGAAGAAGAAAATGTAGAAGTAGGTACTAAAATTATATTACATATAAAAAGTGGAGATGATTTTAAACAATACTTAGATATTAATGTTATTGAAGGATTAATTAAAAAACATTCAGATTATGTAAAATATCCAATCCAAATTTTAAAAGAAGTTACAACAACTGGTGAAGATGATAAGGAAATCGTTAATTTTGAATTAACAACTATTAATAGTCAAATTGCAATATGGAAAAAAGCTAAACAAGATATTAAAAAAGAAGAGTATGAAGAGTTTTATCGTAATTCATATTATGATTTTAATCCACCAATGAGTGTTATTCATTCTAAAAGTGAAGGTAAAATGAATATGGATATGTTAGTTTATTTGCCTGCTAAAAAATCATTTGATTATCAAACACCAACTTTCAAAAAAGGATTAGATTTATATTGTAAAGGAATTTTAATTGATAGTAATGTAGAATATTTATTACCAGATTATTATAATTTTGCAAAAGGTTTAATTGATAGTGAAGATTTGTCTTTAAATATATCACGTGAAATGTTACAACAAGATCATGTAGTAGAAAAAATTAAAAAAACTGTAAAAAGTAAAATTAAAAAAGAATTACTTAAAATTCAAAGTAAAAAACGTGAAGAATATGAATTATTTTATGAAGAATTTGGTCGTACTTTAATGTTTGGTGTTTATGATAATTATGGAGAAAATGTTGAAGAATTGAAAAATTTAATTATGTTTAAAACTTCAAAAGAAGATAAATATTCAACATTAGCAGAATATATTATTAATAATCCAGAACAAAAAGAGATTTATTATATTGCTGGTGAATCAATTGATAAAATCAAACAAATGCCAATTATGGAAAAAATAAAAGATAAAAATATTGAAGTATTATATTTTACTAATGATGTTGATGAATTTGCTATTCAAGTAATGAATAATTATGAAGAACATGAATTTAAATCAATATTAACAGCTGATTTAGATACAAAAGAAGAAAAAGAAGAAATGGAAAAATTATCAGAAGATAATAAAGATATTTTAACAACTATTAAAAATGCACTTGATGGAAAAATCAAAGATGTTCGTTTAACTAATAAATTAGAAAATGTGGCTGTATGTATTGTAAATGATAATGATATATCAATTGAACAAGAGAAAATTTTAGCTCAAATGCCAAATAATGATTTTAATATTGAAAAAATATTAGAAATAAATCCAAAACATGTGTTATTTAAAACGTTAGAAAAATCTAATAATATAGAAAAATATGCACAATTATTACTTGATCAAGCAATGTTGATTGAAGGTTTGACAATAGATAATCCTGTTGAACATGCACGATTATTAAATGATTTAATTATTAGCAATGAACAATAATAAATAATGTATTAAAACTATTATTATTTTATAATAGTTTTTTTAATTTTATATAAATTTAGAAATTAACATTACTTTAAATAAAGTACTTTTGATTAATATTTAGATATGATATAAACCTTAGATTGTTTCAAAATACTACAATAAATAAAAAAGGATAAATAATTTATTTTCAATACTTAGAATATTTATGGGACTATTCTACTTAAATTCATTATAAATTATCGGTTTTAAACATCTAAGGTATCAGTAATTTTTTGATAATACAAATTTTTTTAATAATAAACTTTAATTAGTTGTCATTTGTGAATTATTAAATGGTATAATATGAATGTTTTTTGTGTAAATATTTTAGGTTTATTTAAATGGTATAATATGAATATTTTTTGTGTAAATATTTTATCAAATTAGTAGTTAAAACATTCTACTTGGTATTTCAATGTATGTTCAACATTATATCAAAATTTAAAAGAATTATATGTTATAATAAAATTATAATAAAGGAGAAAAATGATTGAAATAATTAACGAAATAAGAAAAGGTAAATATACAAAATCAATAATACTGGTAGTAATAATTGCTACTTATGCAATGGCATTTACAACGATAGTATATAATAACGATGGAATATTATATTTACCAATGAATGGATTTTTTTCACCTACAAGTAATGGTCGCTTTAGTTTGGAACCATTACAAAACATTTTATATGCAAATTTTTCATTGTATATATTAAATTTAATTATTGCAATAGGTAGTTTATTAGTAGCAGGAAAATATATTTTAAAAATATTTAATCTTAATAAAGAACATCAAAAAATATTAATATATACAACAATTTTAACTTTTCCATTAATGAGCTTTTTTTTAGGATATGGAACTAAATTTTCATTATATTGTATTGGAATGGCAATTATGATAATGTCATTATATTATATTTTAAAAGAAGATATCAAGAGTAATATTATTGGAGTAGGATTAATAATTTTTTCTTTAAGTATATATCAAGTCTTTATATCAATACTAATGGGGTTATTTATTTTGTATTATTTAATTAAAAATAGTGAAATGAAAATTAATATTTCAGAAATTATGAAAAAAATTTCACTCATTGTATTAGCAATGATAATATATTATGGTATTGAAAGTATAATATTTATAATATTTAATGTAGAAAATGATAGATTTGATTTTTATCAAGCAATTATAAATTTACCGATCAATATTTTAGATACATATAAATATTTTTGGACATTTATATCTGGAAATGCTTTATATTTTAATTATCATCATGGAACAGAAATAATAATAATAATGAGTTTATTTACTTATATATATGTTTTTTTAATAAAAGGAGAAAATAAATTAAAAGCATTAATTTTATTAATATTATTTATACCATCAATATATTCAATTTATATAATAACTAGTCTTACACCAATAGGAGATTTTTCTTCTTATTATTTTAATTTTGGGATATTAGCATTTTTCTTAGGTGTTATAATAATTAGTGATAAAATCAACAATAAAAAAATTTCAAGTATTATTATAATGTTGTTAGTAGTAATGGTATATAATAATATAGTTCTTTACAATGTAAGTACTGTACAAGAAGTTAATATTACAAAAAATACAGAACGTTTCATATCTAAAATATCTTTTGATTTAGCTGCAACTAAAGATTATACGAAAGATAGTAAAGTGAATTTTAAAGGTACAATAGCTAAAAATGATAATTTTAAGTTTCATCAGGAAGGAATGTTTAATATTAGAAAAGCTAATTATATTTTTCCAGTAGCATTGACAAAAGATAAGGATCAAGATCTACGTATTAATAGTCTTCTTCAATTTTATGGGTTAAAAATAAATTATGAGCCTTTTAATGAAACAGAATCTATTGATGAACAAAAGTTTAATGATGCACCATCTTTTCCTAAAAAAGGATATATATACAAAGATAATGGAACTTTTATAGTGAAAATAGGAGAAAAATTACAGTAAAAATAAAAAAATTAAGTTATTTTGATATAACTTAATTTTTTTCACATAAAATACGATACTAAATATCTATTAAAATTGTCCATAAATTAAATAGGCAATGATTAAAATTAAAAAAAATTTAAAAAAAGACTTAATAGATTTAGTAATAAAATAATATAATAAATATGCTAATAATATTGAAAGTATTGCATGATAAATATCCATAAAACTCCTCACTTTATAATATTATATCATAAAAGTGAACTTAAATGATATAATATTATAAAGTGAGGAATATGATTGAATATGATGTAATTATAATTGGAGCAGGTCCTTCAGGATTAATGTGTGCAGGAAATATCACTAATAAAAAAGTTTTACTATTGGATAAAAATGATATGATAGGTGGAAAAATAAAAGTTTCAGGTGGAGGACGTTGTAACATTTTAACAAGTAAATCTATTGAAGAATTATTAGAAACAGTAGTAAGTAATCCAAAATTTTTATATCCGACTTTAAATAATTATGGACCAAAAGACTTATATAAGTATTTTGAAAAAAATGGTTTAAAATTAAAAGAAGAAAAAAATCAAAGAATTTTTCCAAAAGATAATAAAGCAAATAGTGTTATAACTTTTTTTATTGATTTATTAGAAAAAAATAATGTGGATATAATTAATAATTATCATGTAAAAAAAATTGAACAAGAAAATAACTTATACTATATCGATGAACAATATTATACTAAAATAATTGTAATTGCAACAGGTGGAAAAACTTTTACTCATTTAGGAACAACAGGCGATGGATATGAATTTTGTACTAAATTAGGACATACAATAAAACAGTTATATCCATGTGAAAGTCCATTAATTTGTAATGATGAATTAATACAAAGTAAGGTGTTACAAGGGATAACTTTAAATGATGTTAAAATGAAAGTTTTAGTTAATAATAAGGTAAAATTAGAATTACAAAATGATTTATTAATTACACATTTTGGATTATCAGGACCTTGTGCTTTACATGTTTCATCGTTTATAAAAAAAAACTTATTAAATAATAAAAAAATAAAAGTAGTATTAGATTTATCAGATACTATAATTCCTAAAAGATTAAAAAATTTGAATATAGATGTACTAGAATTTAATATAGTAGATACAAAAGGTTTTAAAACAGCTTTTTTAACTGGTGGTGGTATTGATGTCCGAGAAGTAAATCCAAGAACATACGAATCTAAAAAGAGTTCTAATTTATATATAATCGGTGAAGTACTAGATATAAATTGCTATACTGGAGGAAATAACATGACAGTATTTATGTCGCAAGGTTTAACAGTAAGCCAAATAATAAATAATAAAAAAGAACTTATATGATATAAGTTCTTTTTTAAATAAAATTATTAGGCATCAATTAATTAATTTTCATTGTTTTGTTCATTGTTTTGTTCATTGTTTTGTTCGTTGATTTGTTCATTGTTTTGTTCGTTGATTTGTTCATCAATTAATTTATGATTAAATATATGTTCAAATTTATCAACTTTAACAGTACTAACAATGTTTTTATAAATATGTTCTGCATTAGAAGTATTTTGTTTTAATAATCCATATGATTCACTTAATAAAGCTGGATATTCATTAACTCTATATAAATTTTGTAATCGCTTTAATACTAAATTATTTTCTTCAATAGTATTAAATTGATTTAAATATTCAATTAAATATTCACAACCAATTCGTTGTTTTATATTTTTCTCAACAGCATTATCAGTTAGATTATTTAAAAGACTATAAATACGTTGATCTAAATTACGAACATGAGTAATATGAAGTGGTTCAAGTTGAAGTTCAACTTCTAAATTATCAATTTGAATGTCTAATTCTTCTAATAATTCAATAATATTTTTTGAAGCTTTAAGTTTATGATCATATTTACGTAAATATAAATCAAGTTCAATAATACTTTTTTGATAATATTCTAAATGATTTATTGCTTTAAGTTCATCACTACGTATTGCTTTAAGTTCAATAATATTAGTTTGAATATTCTTTAAAAGATGATTTAAATATTTATTTGCTTTAATAATTCTATTTTTAAGAGATGAATAATCTTCACTTGCAGTATGAATAATAGAAATCAATTTATCATAATCAGTTAAAAAAGAAGCATAACCATCAAAATCTTCATTAATTTTTACCATTTGTTTTAAATTATCTAAATTATATAACTTAATTATTTCATCACGTTCAATGCTTGCTAAAATAATCAAATCATTTGCAGTATTAATCAATTCATCATTTAATTCCATGTAATTCATTATTTCTTTAATAAAAGTAAATTTTTCTTCAACAATATTTTTAAATTTACAAAGTTCATCATCAAGTGATGTAATCGAAGTTTCTAAATCTTTATAAAATTGAGGCTCTTCTTTTTTAGTGAAATCTAATAAACTAATATTATGTATTAATTCATCACGTCGAGTTTCATAAGTTTCAATATGTTCTTCAAAATTAGAAATATTTAATTTGAAATTAATTTTAGTAACCTCTTGATTAATTAAAATAATTGAATTAATATCATTTTGAAGTGCACGTAAATAATTTTGAAAATTTAAAACAAGTTTCAATGTATAATCAATATTATCTAAAATAGAATTACATTTTTTTAAAATATTACGTCCTTCTGGATAATCTCCTGATGCTTGAATAGCTTCAAAATTAGCAATTAAAGCATTTGCTTCAGTTATTTCTGAAAAGAATGAAGTATTATATATTTCTAAAAAACTTAAATTAACATCAAAATTATTATGTAATTCTTTAATACGGGATTTTAATGTCAAGGAAATACGAGTATTTTCTAATTCATAACTAGTATATTGTTTAATTTTTTTATATAGATTAGTAAAAGAATTATCAAATTCAAAAAATATTCCTTCCATAGAAGTAGCTAATATAATAAAATCTTTATGATTACTTTTATTATCTAATTCTAACAACTCATTAAAATCATGTTCTAATTTATCTAATTTTTCAGACAAATCAGTATATTCAGTTGACCAACTAACATAAAGTTTAATACTCTCTTCATTTTTAGAAATATTTCTAGTACGCTCAAGTTCGGTAATTAATTTTTTATTAGTCTCTTGAATTGAATTTAATTCAAGAGAAAAATTTTCAATTATTTTGTTTCTTTTTCTTTTTTTTAAAAAAATGCTTAAGATAATTGCAATAATAAAGATTAAAATAAAAATTACTATAATTGTTGTATAATTCATATCACTCCTAATTGTACTTTTATTATACTACAAATTGATATGTTTTAGTAAAATTAGGTAATAAAAGATTAGGAGGTGGAAATGATATCAAAAGAAAGTTTAATTTTAATAGCTGTTTTAATTATATTAGTGATTGGATTTATGTATTGGTCAGAAGCACAATCAGATAATATTCAGAAATCAGTTGATGAAAAAATAGAAAAAGTATTAACGCCATAGGAGGAACATGTATGGATATATATCAAATAATTTTAAGTTAGAAATTGAACAATTTTTAATAAGTAAAAATATTGTTATTACTTATAAACTAACAAACTCAATCAAAAAAAAAGATGTTAAGATTATTACGGAAAAAATACAAAAAGAAAAAATAATAACATTAATTGTTGATGCAAGTTGTTTTAGTCAAGAAAATATTGGAATTGAATTATTATATGAATTAAGAATAGCTTGTAAAGATATTAGAATAATTTTTATTTCTTTTTCTAAAAGACAATTAACAGATGTTGCTTTATTAGGTATATATGATATTATTTTATATAATAAACATACCAATTTATTAGAAGAATTAGATATTATATTTCTTAATAAAAAAACTTTGAGTGAAATAAAAGAATTCTTAAATATAAAAGTAATTGTAGATAAAAATAAAAAGGTAGTATTTAATAATATAATTGTTTCAAAAAGTTATGAACATCATGTAGGTGCAACAAGTTTTTGGTTAGCATATTGTAATTTATATGCAAGTAATAAAAAAATTTGTTTTGTTGAATTAAATGGATATGGAAGCGGATTAAAAGAATATTTTATTGGGGAAGATTATGCAACAATTAACTCAATTCAAGAAGATAAGTTTCAAATCAATAATTTTAATATTATTTTTGGAAGTAAATGTTTGATAGATGAAGATATGATTTTACGTTTATTATTAGAATTATCACAAACTTATGAAGAAATTATTATCGATATAAACAAAGAAAATGAAGAATTATTAGTTATTGTGGAAAATTATATGACAAAAATATATACTTTTGATAAATTAGTTCAATTTGCTCTTACAAAAGAGAAGATGGATATCAAATTAAGTTTACAAAAAAATAGTAAATTTATTCAAGAAATAAAGTTACCTAGTTATAGTAGTGAAAAAGATTTAGAACAAATAACTAAGAATTATACTGAGGAAGTATATAAAGTATTTTCAACAGCAAATAATTCAACAAGTAAACCTAATAAACATAAAATAAAAAGAATAAAAAAATTAGGGGAATTACTTATAAAATTAAGTGAATAAAAATTACAATAAAAAATAGAAAACTATAAAAGTTTTCTATTTTTATTTATTAACTATACTAATTCTATTCCAGCTTTTTTTAATGCTTTACCATTTTTTAATGCTCTAGTAGAAAGATAGACTGTTTGAACTTTATTATCCATTAAAACACGTTTCTTTTGTAAATTAGATTTAAATGTTCTTTTTGTTGAATTTAATGCGTGTGAACGATTATTTCCTGCAACAGTTTTACGTCCTGTAGCTGCACATACTTTTGCCATATTTACCTCCTTATAATATTATCAAAATACTTATATATTATAACATAAAAATAAAAAGTTTGTAAATATTATATTTTAGGTAGTAATTAAGTAGGGGAGAAAGTAGGTAAAATGAAAGTAAAAACAGGAATATGTAAAAAAGTAATTTCATCAGAACAATATGAATTAATAATTAAGCAAGAATTAGATCCAAAAAAAATAAGGTTAGAAGATACAATTAGGGAATTTACTAATAAAAAAGGGGAAGTTATTCAATACTTACCAATTAGACTTTCATATAAAATGGTTGATAAAGAAGGGCGTGAATATTATACATTAAATCAGGAAACCCAGCAATATCAAGTAAGTTATAAGGTATCACCAGTTATTAATTTATATTCAAAAGAGATGCGGATAGTTTTAGAGTTAGGAGAATATAGTCCATTAAAAATAGTTTTTGAGGAACAATTAAAAGAAGATAAAATTCATTATCGTGGAGTATGTATACAAAATCAAACGATGGGTAAAATACCATTACAACAAGAATAATAATAGTTCTATTTGTATTTTTATTAAATATAAATGTACAGATAAGTGCAAGTGAATTTTATAATGATTTTAAATTATCTAAAACAAAACAAAGTGGATTAAAATATGAAGTATTAGACACTAAGATTAGAAAAAATGGTGTCA
Organism: uncultured Mollicutes bacterium; assembly: GCA_947313935.1. Taxonomy (GTDB): domain Bacteria; phylum Bacillota_I; class Bacilli_A; order UBA3375; family UBA3375; genus CAMZNW01. The sequence goes on along the minus strand of CAMZNW010000057.1, from coordinate 2,591 downwards.
CTTTTAATGGATGGACATATCTTGATGATAAACAAAATTATAAAAAAAGCGAAGATTTAAAAGTTTGGATCAAACTAGTAGATGAAAAAAATAATGAAAAATATTTTCCAACTAAGATATATAATCGATATGATATGACAAATTTAGAATATTATCAAGGAAGTAATTATTGTTTAAATAATCAATATAACAAACATGCAACTGAATGCAATTACTATTATAAATATGTTAGTTTTAAAGTAACAATACCATTAAACGAATTCAAAAGTAATCATAAATATCGATTTTATTTATATGATTATGCGACTAGAGCTAATGTGAAAATGTATGCTCCATTATATGTTGATAATTTTGAGCAAACAATTAATTTTGGAAAGCAACAATATCATATTCATTCTGAAATGAATAAAACAAAATTAAAAACTAATACAAATGCAGTTTTTGTTCGAGCAAAACCTGGTAAAAATGGAACTTTATATAAAAAAAACAAAGAAAAATATTATTATAAAATTAAACAAATATATCATTATTATGGAAGTGAAAAAATAAATAATGTTACTTGGTATAAGGTTGGTATTAAACCTACAAGTGAAAGTTTTAAAAATGTTAAATTAGTAAAACCAGGATATAATACAAAAACATGGATTTCTTCACCATTTGTTGACTATAATGGAAGCGGATATATTAATTTAGAGGTAAATGAATTAGTAGACAGTAAAATAGTCAATGGTTATTCAGAAGTACTTAGTAAAAACCATGGAAATACAAGCGTTGATGTAGAATTTACAACAACCAATCCGAATGCAAAAGCTTCAATAAAATTACAATATGGAGATAAAGAACAAATTAAAATTATAAGTCCAAAAATAGGAATACAAAATATTAAATTTCATATTCCAAATGCACAAATTTCAAAGAATAAAAAACTTAAATATACAATTAATCCGGTAGATTCTAGTTATCAAGAAGAGAATCCTAATAATAATAAGTTAATTTTTAAAACTTTATATCCAACAAATAAAAAAGTCGTAATTAATAAGACACCAGATAAAAAAGGAAAATTAAATTATACATATAAAACTGTCTCCGGTATAAAAGTCACTCAAAATGGTGTACGACAAAATAGTTATGAGACAATTAAAATTAATACTACAACGATGTTAAAAGATGTAAATAGTGAATTAATAAATTATGATGCAAATTTTAGTGGAATGTATGCTGGAGGTGCATTCATAGTACCAGTAGAGATAAATTATAAAAATGATTATTTTCAGTCATCCTATCAATTTCAAAAAGATGAAGTATTAATTAAATTTAGTACTAAAAATATAATTGATATAGATTCAAATCAAGATACGATAGAGTATAAATATAGTAAAGGAAAATATATATTTCCACTTATATATATAAATGATGCAGGTAAAATAAGTCATCGAAAATTAAGCGATGCAATTTATCCAAAAGGAAAAAGTGTACTATATACAAAGACAAATTTAAAGCCTAATAAATATTCTTATAAAATAAATATTTATAAAATAGGAGCTAATCAATTAGAGTTTGAAATACCAGGGACAATTAATATAATTGGTTCTATTATTGGAGAACAAAAAAAAGATTTATTTTATTTTCGAAATATAAATAGAATTAATCCAATGCCGCTATATCAATCTGAATTGTGGAGTAATTATCAAACTCAATTAATTGATGCAATTAATGATAAACAAGGTTATCATGAAATAAGTATTGATAAAAAGGCAATTAGAATGGTTAAAGATTTTATTTATGAAGATTATCAAGGACGGATTAATAACAATAAAGAGTTTGAAATATTTTATGACGATTTAGTGCAAAAAAAACTAATTAAGGAGTAAAATGAGATGGTATTTAGTAATGATTCCCTTTTTTGCACTGTTTTTATATAGTGGTTTTAAATGGGAAGTATATCAAAGTCAAATAGATGATATAGATCAATTAGGTAGTAATAGTTTATACTCGTCAGTAAATATAAGCCGGTTGAGAAATTATGATACGAATGTATTAACAAAAGAGTTTAAATTACAATTAGTAAAATTTATGTCTTTAGAAATGAATTATCCATTAGATTACAAAATTGGATATAAAATAGTTAATAAAACCCCATTAGCAATAGCATTAAAACTAGAAACTAATAATAACGGAATTAAAAGTGCAATTCAAAAAATATATATATTGGATTCTTCAAGTTAATGAATACACTAATAAAACCAATAATGTTTTTTATATTTATAATGGGATTAATATTTTTTTTAAATATAGTATTGTTATTTGTTCGAATTAATCAAACAGATATTATATTAAATAAAGTAAGTTATATTGTTCAAAAAGATGTAAATGATGTGAGTGAACTAACCAAAGATATTAATAAATTAAAATTACAATATAATAATGAATTTAATGTTGAATATCAATATTATTATGATAATGAATTTTTAGATAGTACGCAAGTAGAAGTTAGCACAATATATCATTATTTAGGAAGAAAAAAAGATGTTACAATTAAAAAAAATACAATTGTAATGAATCAGCAAATGTGAGGTTAAATGAAATATAAT
>CAMZNW010000056.1 GCA_947313935.1 uncultured Mollicutes bacterium | reverse complement strand
AATCCTTAACTATTCCTATTAAAATACCTATTTTAAGTGCTATTATGCATAAAAATATAATCGATAAACTAATCAAATATTTAATCAATTTATCGTATATAATTAAACTTATAGGAAGTAATGGATTAAGTGTATTATTTAAATTTATTGATATAGGTATTATGAAAAAAGTTGTTTGATAGTTAGAATATATTTTATGTGATAATGTACTATTTTTAAAAATATTTTTATTTAGTAATATAAAAAAGGTTATACCATAACTTAATAAAAATCCTATATTCAATATAATGAATAGTATAAATTTAATTTTTTTAATAAAAATAAAAAATTTCACGTTATTGTATACATGTTTGTATTATTTTTTCTATTTTAAACAATTAAAAGAATATTATTTTTATAGTTTTAAAATTAGAAGACATATGAAAGTGAAGTGAGCCCCTATTTGGGGATAATAAATAAAAAGAATTAAACACCCATAAGATGATTTCTATATTCTATAGGAGTCATCTTATTTTTTGTCCATTGTTTTCTTTGTTCATTATAGTATATCATATAATCAGCAACTACTTTTTTGATTTCACTTAAAGACTTACAATTATTATATTCTATTTCATCTTTCATATGTCCAAAGAAACTCTCCATAGGCGCATTATCAATACAATTTCCTCTTCTTGACATAGATTGTACAAATCCCATTTTATCAAGCATTTTATAATATTGTGGGGATGTATAATGGACACCTTGATCAGAATGAAGAAGAATTTTGTTGCTTAATTTTTTTCGTTTTAAATCTTTTAAAATACTTAAAGATAAATTAATTTTCATATCTTGGCGTACATTATATGCTACTATTTCACCAGTTATACAATCTTTTGCAGCTGAAAGGTAATATTTTTTATTAGATACAATAAGATAAGTAATATCAGTTAATATTTTTTCATAAGGTTTTCCTGTTCTAAATTTTCTATTTAATATATTGTTAAATGTTTTATGTTCTTTTGTAGCTTTAGCTATTCCTTTATAGGGATTTATACTTCTAATTTTAACTATTAATTTTTCTTCTTTCATAATACGTTTTATTTTTTTATGATTTATATTTAAATTTGGATACAGGGTATTGATTTCCATTAATATTCTTCTATAACCATATTTAGATTTTCTTTTATAAAATATATTTTTAATTATTTCGATTGTATCGTAATCTATTTTTGCTTTCATTTTTTTATTAGAAATAGTTTTTATATATTTGTAATATCCAGATTGCTTAACATTAAAATTTCTACAAACACTGCTTATATTTAATTTTTGGCCATCATTTAGAGCTTCATATATTCCGTTATAAACATCTTTATTTTTTAGAATTTGCTCTTCTAATAATGGCATGTACTTTTTTAAAATTAAATTTTCTTCTTCTAAATTTTTGCTCTTATTTTCCATATAACGTAGTTTTTCCTCTAAACTCAACGATTGATAATCAACATTATCATTTAGTTTTTTTCTTCCTCTAGTTTCACCAAATAAAAAGTTAGTATTATCCATTTTTTCAGATTGCTCTTTCCATCTATAATAAGCTTGTTTAATTCTTTTTTGACCGATTTGCTTATTACCTAATCCTATTTTTTCAAATTCATTTATTGCAGCTCTCAAAGTAACTTGTTTTACAATAAGCATCTTAAACTCATTAGTAAATTGTATTGTTTTTTGATTTATTTTTTTAACGTTTTTGTTTTTTGCATATTTCTTAATTTGTGATTCTGTAAATAATAATTTTGACATTAAACCCCTTACCCTTAATTTATATTATAACAAAGAGAAATTACAATTGTAATTTCTCTTTTTATTTTTTATTCATTTTGTGATCACTTCAAAGTAATCATTTTTTTATAATTCTTTGAAAAAATCCTTTATTTTATCAAAGAATTTTTTTTGTTCTGTATGTTTTTCATCATAGTCAGATAATTTAGTAATTAAATCTTTCTCTTCATTAGAAATTGATTTTGGAACTTTAACTTGAACCTTAACTAATTGATCACCAACTGACTTATTAAATAAATTAGTACTAGAAACTTCTACACCTTTTCCTTTTAATTTAAATACAGAACCAGATTGTGTCCCAGAAGGTATTTTAAGTTCTACTTCTCCATGAATAGTAGGAATATCTATTTTAGCACCTATAGTTGCTTGAGAAAAAGAAATTGGAACTTCGACTCTAATATCT
>CAMZNW010000055.1 GCA_947313935.1 uncultured Mollicutes bacterium | reverse complement strand
AAATGCAATCTGAAGCAGGTGCGGCTGGAACAATGCATGGTTCATTACAAGCAGGAGCCTTAACAACTTCTTTTACTGCATCACAGGGATTATTGTTAAAAATACCGAATATGTATAAAATGTCTGGAGAATTATTACCAGGTGTTATTCATGTAACTGCAAGAAGTATTGCAGCTCAAGCTTTAAGTATTTTTGGTGATCATCAAGATATTTATGCTGCTCGTCAAACAGGATTTGCGATGTTATGTAGTAATAGTGTTCAAGAAGTAATGGATTTAGCAGGAGTTGCTCATTTGTCAGCAATTAAATCAAGTGTACCATTTATGCATTTTTTTGATGGTTTTAGAACATCACATGAAATTCAAAAGATAGAAGTAATGGATTATCAACATTATCATGAATTATTAGATATTGAAGCACTAAGAAAATTTAAAAAACGTGCATTAAATCCAGATAATCCTCAAGTAAAAGGAACTGCTCAAAATGATGATATTTATTTTCAAACACGAGAAGTGCAAAATAGTTATTATGATGAACTACCTGATATAGTTAATGTATATTTAGAACAAGTTACTCAAATAACAGGACGTGAATATGCACCCTTTGTTTTATATGGTGCTGTTGATGCAACTGATATAATAATTGCAATGGGTTCTATTACTGAAGCTATAAAAGAAACTGTTGATGCTTTAAATAAGCAAGGACAAAAAACTGCAGTTTTAGTAGTCCATTTATATCGTCCATTTAGTAAAAAATACTTTTTCAAAGCTATACCAACTACGGTACAAAAAATAGCAGTTTTAGATCGAACAAAAGAACCAGGTAGTACAGGAGAACCATTATTTTTAGATGTAGTTGCAATGTATAATGGGGTTGATAATCCTCCATTAATAATTGGAGGACGTTATGGATTATCATCAAAAGATACAACGCCTGGTCAAATTTTAGCTGTTTTTGATAATTTATCAAATCAACAAAAAAATCCTTTTACAATTGGGATTAATGATGATGTAACAAATTTATCATTAAAACCTTTAAATGATGATTTTGTTAGTGATTTAGAAATAAGTGAATGTTTATTTTTTGGATTAGGTTCTGATGGAACTGTTAGTGCTAATAAATCTTCTATTAAAATAATTGGAGATAAAACTTCATTATATGCACAAGGGTATTTTGCTTATGATTCTAAAAAAGCAGGGGGTGTTACTCGCTCACATTTACGTTTTGGTCCTAATAAAATTCGTCAAACTTATTTAGTTAGTAAACCATCATTTGTAAGTTGTTCTCGAGATACATATGTTCATAAATATGATATGTTATCAGGTATAAAAGAAAATGGAACTTTTTTATTAAATACAGTTGTTCATCAAGAAGATATTGAAATGTTTTTACCAACAAGTGTAAAAAAAATATTAGTAGAAAAAAATATAAGTTTTTATATTATTGATGCAGTAACTCAAGCAAAAATAATAGGTTTAGGAAATCGTACAAATACTATTATGCAATCTGCTTTCTTTTATTTAAATCAACAAATTTTACCATATAGTGAAGCGGAAAAATATATGAAAGAAATGGCACAAAAAACTTATGGTAAAAAAGGTCAAGATATTGTAGATTTAAATCATAAAGCAATTGATTTAGGTTATCGTGGTTTAGTTAAAATTGATATTAATCCAGATTGGATTAATTTAGTACAAGAAGATAAAAAAATAATTAATCAAAGTTTAGAAGATAGTAAAACAAACTATGTTAAACAAATAGTTGAACCAATTAATAATATTTTAGGAAATGATTTACCCGTTAGTTCATTTGTTGATTATGCTGATGGTGCATTTGAAACTGGAACTACAAAATTTGAAAAAAGAAATATCGCAGATTTTGTACCAACATGGAACAAAGATAATTGTATCCAATGTAATAAATGTGCAATTTCTTGTCCACATGGAGTTATTAGACCTATTTTAATTGATGCTGATGAATTACAAAATGCACCATATGAATTAGATACATTAAAAGCTTCTGGACGAGAAATTAGAGGATTAAATTATCGAATCCAAATTTCACCAAAAGATTGTACAGGTTGTGAAGTTTGTATAACTGTTTGTCCCGGTAAAGGTGGAGAAAATGCTTTAAAAATGGTTTCAATTAATGAAGAATTAGATAAACATGAAGATGAAAATACGCAATATTTATTTAATGATATTAAGGATAAATCTGATTTAGTTGAACCAACAAATGTAAAAATGTCTCAATTGAAAAAACCATTATTTGAATTTTCTGGAGCATGTGCTGGATGCGGTGAAACTCCATATATTAAATTGGTAACACAGCTATTTGGAGATCATATGATTATTGCTAATGCTACTGGTTGTACATCAATTTATGGTGGTTCAGCACCTGTGACACCATATACTAAAAATTCTAAAGGGCAAGGACCAGCATGGGCAAATTCTTTATTTGAAGATAATGCAGAATTTGGTTATGGAATCAAAGTAGGTAAAGATGCAATTAAACTTCAGTTATTTAATTTAATGAAAATGCATATGAATGATGTTGATGAATTAACACAATCTTTATTTACTAAGTGGAGTGAGAATCAAAATGATTTTAAATTATCAAAACAATTAGCTAAAGAAATAGTTATCGCTTTAGAACCAATTAATGAAGATTGGGCAAAAGAGATTATAGATTTCAAATCAGAGTTAGTTAAAAAATCTATTTGGATGTTTGGTGGAGATGGATGGTCATATGATATTGGTTTTGGAGGATTAGATCATATTATTGCTAATCAAGAAGATGTTAATATTTTAATTCTAGATACACAAGTTTATTCAAATACTGGTGGACAATCATCAAAAGCTTCACCAACAGGAACTATTGCTAAATTTACAGCTTCTGGAAAAACTTCAAAGAAAAAAGATTTAGCTGCTATTGCTATGAGTTATGGACATGTTTATGTAGCACAAGTATCAATGAATGCATCACAACAACAATTATTAACTGCAATACAAGAAGCTGAATCATATGATGGACCATCAATCATAATTGCATATTCTCCTTGTATTGAACATGGAGTTTCTGGAGGATTAAAAAATTCGCCTCGTCAAATGAGTTTGGCAACTGAATGTGGATATTGGCCAATTTTTAGATTTAATCCACGTTTAGAAATACTAGGAAAGAATCCTTTTATATTAGATAGTAAAGAAGTTAATTTTAATTTATATTCAGAGTTTTTATTAACTGAAAAAAGATATACAATGCTTAAAGTAATTAATCCAACTCGTTATGAACAATTAATGGAAGAAAATAAGCGTTCAGCTCGTCGTCGTTATAATAATTATTTACGTTTGACAACATTAGATTATAGTTTAGAATAAATATCATTTAAAAATTTTTTATTAAAAATAGGATAAAAAAATTCAAAATATTGTATAATATAGTTGTAGTAATTAGGAGGAATAATGGGATTAGTTTCAATGACTGAAATGCTAAATAAAGCAAAACAAAATAATTATGCTGTTGGACAATTTAATATTAATAATTTAGAATGGATACAAGCAGTTTTAGAAGCAGCTTGTAAAACAAATTCACCAGTTATTTTAGGGGTATCAGAAGGTGCGGCAAAATATATGGGTGGTTTTGAAGTAGTTAGTTCAATGGTAAAAGCATTGATTAATACGATGAATATTACATCACCAGTTGCATTACATTTAGATCATGGACAAAGTTTTGAATCTTGTGAAAAAGCTTTACAAGCTGGATTTACTTCTGTAATGATTGATGGTTCTCATCATTTAATTGATGAAAATGTTGAAATAACTAAAGCTGTTACTGAATTAGCAAAATCATATAATGCTTCAGTTGAAGCTGAAGTTGGAACAGTTGGTGGGGCAGAAGATGGTGTAGTTGCTGGAATTAATTATGCTAAACTTGAAGATTGTGTAAAAATAACTAAAGAAACGGATATAGTTGCTCTTGCAGCTGCATTAGGTTCTGTTCATGGAGAATATGTTGGAGAACCTGTTTTAGGATTTGAGGAAATGTTTAATATCTCAAAAGCAATTGATATTCCTTTAGTATTACATGGAGGAAGTGGTATTCCAACTAATCAAATTAAACAAGCTATTTTAAATGGACATGCAAAAATAAACGTAAATACAGAATGTCAACAAGTATTTACTAAAGCAGTTCGAGAAAAATTAAATCAAGATAGTAAAGTTTATGATCCACGAAAAATAATTACACCAGGAAAAGAAGCAATTGTTCAAGTTGTTATTGAAAAAATAAATGAGTTTGGTTCAAATAATCAAGCCTAAATAGGAGAAAATATGAAAGCACAAATTAAATCTGAATTAGATAAAATTTATGATGAAACAATTGAAAATATGCAAAAAATGATTCGAATTCCATCTATACGTAATCTAGATTCAAAAACACCAAGTGCTTCATTTGGTAGTGCTATTGGTGAAGCTTTAGATACATTTTTAACAATGGCTGCTGATATAGGAATGCGTACTTATCGTGATCCTGAAGGGTATTATGGATATGCTGAAATAGGACCAAAAGATGCTCAAATGCTTGGAATAATTGGACACGTTGATGTTGTTCCAATTGGTGAAGAAAAACAATGGACTATAGCTAAACCATTTTCAGCTGAAATAGTTGATAATTGTTTAATTGGACGTGGTTCTTTAGATGATAAAGGTCCATTAGTAATAAATTTAATGGCGATTAAAGCTTTACAAGCAGCAGGAGTTGAATTTAATAAACGAATTAGAATTGTTGTTGGATGTGCAGAGGAAACTACTTGGGAATGTATAACAAAATATGCTGAAAATGAAGAAATGCCGAATATTGCATTTTCTCCGGATGCAGATTTCCCAGTGATCAATGCAGAAAAAACAATACATCAATTTGATATGCGTTCAACTAATTTAAATGCTGATTATACAGTTATTTCATCTGGTGCTTATAATTCAGTTGCTGATAATGTTACATATATAGGAGATTCAGTTAGTTTAATTACGACTGAATTAGATAAATTAGGTTATGAATATTCTACTAAAGATAATTCATTAACTGTTAAAGGAAAAAGTGCTCATTCAATGGCTTGTCATTTAGGAATAAATGCTATTTCTCGTTTAGCTCAAGCAATGGTTAAGGCTGGAATTACTTCCCCTGCTTTACAATTTATTAATGATAAAATAGCAAATACTTCAAATGGAGAATTAATTTGCGGTGATGTTAAAGATAATGTTTCAGGGAAATTAACTTTAAATATTGGAAATATTGAAATTATTAATGGAAAAGAAAAAGTTGGTTTTGATACAAGAATACCTGTACTTATTGATCATAAAGATATTATTAAAAAATATCAAGTTGCGATTGAAGAATACCAAGGACAATATATACCTATTAAATTACAAGATAAATTATATTTTGACGAAAATTCAAAATTAGTATCTACTTTGATGGAAGTATATAAAGATGTAACAGGAGATATAGAAGCAAAACCATTATCTAGTGGTGGAGGAACATATTCTCGTGCAGTAGATAATTGCGTTGCATTTGGTACAGTATTTTCAACATTTTATATGGATGATAGTATGCATCAACCAAATGAACGTTTTGAACTTAAGTTTTTAAGTCAAGCATTAGAAATATACGCTCAAGCAATTTATTTATTACAAAAATAAGCCTATTTTAGGCTTTTTTATATGTAAGTGAAAGTTGGATTATGAAAAAGTTTTTTTATAATATAATAACTAGTATTATAATTGGTATAATTGTTGGACTAATAATATTTATTTTTGCTACAATTTTATTAAAAGTTGTAAATATTCAAATAAAGTTATTTCCATATAATATCTATTTTTTACCAATAGTTGGATTGATAATTATTTATTTAACTGAATTGAATAATAAAAAATGTAAAAATAGTATGGAACAATTATTTAATTCTTTTAGTTCAAAAAAAAAATTATCAATTATAATACTACCATTTCAAGTGATTACTACTTGGTTATCACATCTAGTGGGTGCAAGTGTAGGTAGAGAAGGAGTTGCTGTTCAGCTTGGAGGAGTAATTGGACAAAGAATACCAAATAAGAGTAGTTTTGATCATAAATTTTTAACATTGCTTGGAATGGGTGCAGGTTTTAGTGCATTGTTTGGTGTATGGATTGCAGGTTTGTTTTTTGCTTTTGAAATGGGTAAATTAAGTTATAAAAAATATTATTATTGGGGATATCTTGCATTAGTAACTATAATCTCTAAAAATATTGTGGTTTTTTTAGGATTGCAACACTATAAACATATAATTAATTTCAATTATGAATTTATTACTATAAAAACATCAATTATATTTACAATAAGTTGTCTTATTTTGATAAGTTGTGGGATATTATTTAGTATTAGCTTAAAGAAATTTAAGGTATTTTTAAGTCAA
>CAMZNW010000054.1 GCA_947313935.1 uncultured Mollicutes bacterium | reverse complement strand
ATGAATATAAACATTACTTACTTCATATTGTTTTGCCATTTCTAAAATTACAAACAAATGTTGAATATGACTATGTACTCCACCATCAGATAAAAGTCCCCAAATATGAAGATTATTTTTTTGAGCATTTTTCATAGCTTTTATTAAAACTTCATTTCTGAAAAAGGTTTTTGTTTTTATTGCATTATTAATTACTACTAAAGATTGATTTACTACTCGACCTGCTCCAATATTTAAATGTCCAACCTCTGAATTACCCATTTGTCCATCTGGTAGACCAACACTATTACCACTTGCAAATAATTGCATACATGGATATTTTTTCAATAACATATCATAATTAGGTGTATTTGCTTGCTTAATAGCATTTCCATAAGTTTCATCTCGAATACCAAATCCATCTAAAATTGTTAATAATATTGGCTTTTTCATCTTTACTCCTAATTAATTATTTTAATAATGAAATATAAGAAGTTACATCTAAACTTGCTCCTCCTACTAAAACACCATCAATTTCTGATTGAGCTAATATTTCATCAATATTACTTGGATTAACCGAACCACCATATAGAATTATCATATTTCTAGCAATATCTAAATCAAATATTTCGGCAACTATTTCACGAATATTACGACATGCAATATTAGCATCTTCTGCATTTGATACACAACCTGTTCCAATTGCCCAAATTGGTTCATAAGCAATTATAATTTTATTAGCCATATTTATTTTAACATTTTTACATGCTTTTACTAATTGATTTTTTAAAGTTGAACGCATAATTCCTGCTGTACGTTCTTCTAACGTTTCTCCAATACATAAATATGGTGTTAAATTTTTTTCTAAAGCTAATAATAATTTTTCATTAACTACTTTATCACTTTCGTTAAAATATTGACGTCGTTCAGAATGTCCAATTAAAATACTAGTTATACCAATACTTTTAATCATATCTGCACTTATTTCTCCTGTATATGCACCAGATTCATATTGATGCATATTTTGACATCCAACTTCAATCCTACTACTTTTTAAGAGAATATTTAATGATTGTAACATATAACTTGGGGCAAATATTATTTGATCACTTTTTGTATTACTTAAATCATATTCATTAATACTATCACTAAATAATTCTGCTTCCATCATTGTTTTATTCATTTTCCAATTTCCTGCAATTACTGTTCTTCTCATATTATTCTCCTACATAATTGTAATTTTAAATTTAATATTATCTAATTTAATATCACTAAAATCTTTTAAATCTGTATATACAACTATTATTTTTGTACTATTACTCTTTAATTCAAATTGTTCATGTGTTGTTACAAAGATTTTAGTTGTATTACTTTCAATTTTTAAACGAAAGCCTTGTATACTAAATTGTAATTTATTATGTTCATTAATAAATTTAACTGAAATTGAAACTTTATCTTCTTCAAAATTTATGCTATCCAAGCAAGTATTAATATATTTATTATGTGAAACATTATACTTTACTACTTGACTAATTTGTTTTGAAATTTCATTCATATTAATTGTTTCATTAATAGATATTTCTTGTGGATTTATATTAAATATTTTACTTACTTCAAATTGTGGTAAATTATTTGAAGATAATTTATTAATTCTACTTGTAATTTTACCTCGTAGATTATTT
>CAMZNW010000053.1 GCA_947313935.1 uncultured Mollicutes bacterium | reverse complement strand
CCTGCATTTCTTCCCATTACTTCTACAACTGCACAACGTTTATGTGACATACATGTATCTCGTAATTTAAAAACAGCATCACAAATTGTATTTAATGCTGTATCAAAACCAATTGAAAAATCAGTCATAGGTGCATCATTGTCAATTGTTCCAGGTACACCAATACATGGATAACCCATTTCAGATAATCGTACAGCTCCCATATAAGAACCATCTCCACCAATTACTACTAAAGCTTCAATTCCGTGTTTATCTAAATTATTAATTGCTACTTTTCGTATTTCTTCATCTTTAAATTCAGGAAATCGTGATGTACCTAAATATGTACCGCCTTTTTTTGAAATGCCTGAAACATCAACTTCAGTCATCCGTTTTATTTCATTATGATATAATCCATAATATCCTTCATATATTCCATACATTTCAATACCAAAAAACACACCAGTTTTAACAATTGCTCTAATTCCAGCATTCATCCCAGGAGAATCTCCGCCACTTGTTAATACAGCAATTTTTCTTATCATTTTTCACCTACTTCTTTCATATTAATTTTACCAAATTTTGCAGATATTATGAAAAAATTATATATTTATTAAATATAATTGACCATTTTCTATTTTAATTCTTGCTACTACATATCCATCTAAATTATTATTAATTGTTTGATAACTTTTTTCATATATTTTATTAAAAACAGTTACATCATGAATTTGTTCACTTTCAACTGTTAAAAAACACATCTTATCTCCTTTTTTTGTTGTTATCTCTTTACAAGCCTTAATTTTCATACATACATCCGTTATTTGTGCTGGTGAATTTGGTATATATGTATTAATCATATCATCAATTGTTGCTAATTGTAATTTAGTTTTTTTTTCAAAACTAGCTTTTATTTTTTCAAAATATTTATAGCGAATATTTATTGTTAAAGCTTTTTTTTCATTTTCTGCTAATATAATAAATTTTGGATTTTCTCTTTTAGATAATGTATATTCTTCTCCCAATAAATTTCTAACTAAATTAACATCTCCATTAATAAAATTATATATATTATATTTTAGTGTTGCTTCATTATATTCAAAATCATTAAAACACCCTGCATCAACTAAGTAATTAATTTGATTTTGACTTATTTTAATCCCTTTAAATATTTTGATAATTATTTCTTCAAAAGAATCATTTAAATTAATGTATTGACGATTATCAATTATCAATTTTGCTGTTTCTTTTCCAATCGCATTAACTAATGATAAACCCATTCTAATTCCATCATCTTCAACACTAACTTCAATATCACTTTTTAATATATTCGGAGGATATAAAACAATATTTTGACTATCCAATTCTAATAAAAATTCATTACATTTTGATGATTTGAAATTATAATAAAATAATTCTGCATAAAAGATATTTTGATAATATAATTTTAAATATGCCATTTGATAAGCAATTGTTGCATAACAATAAGCATGTGCTTTATTAAAACCATAATTAGCAAATTTAGCAATCATTGTAAAGGTATTTTGTGCTACTTCTTTACTATAACCATTTTTAATACTACCGACAATAAATCCTTCTGCTAATTCATTCATTGTTTTAGAATCTTTTTTAGAAATAGAACGTCGTAAGATATCTGCTTGTCCTAAAGAATACCCCGCCATTTTAGTTGCAATTAAAATAATTTGTTCTTGATAAATAATTATTCCATATGAATCTTTTAAAATTTCATCTATTTCATTTTTTACAACAAATTTATTTTTATTCTCAACATATTTTCCAATATATTCACGTGGTCCAGGTCGATATAATGACAATGCATTAGCAATATCTTGAAAATTTGTTGGTTTAATTTGTAATAAAGCATTTCTCATTCCTTGAGATTCTAATTGAAATATACCAATTGTTTTTGCTTGAGCAAGCATTTTTATGACTTTCGGATCATTTTTAGGTATTTTTCCTAATGTAAAATCAACTTCAATTAAGTTGATTTTATCAACTATTTTATGTAAAAATGTTAGATTTGCTAAAGCTAAAATATCAAATTTCAAT
>CAMZNW010000052.1 GCA_947313935.1 uncultured Mollicutes bacterium | reverse complement strand
AGCAAAATATTTTTTTTCTTCAGATACAATAATACTATCTAATGATATATTATTATCTTTCGCATAAAATGTATTTGGTTGTACAGGTATAGGACTATAATCAACTATTTTATTACTCCAAAGCCATAACCATTTTAAATTTTTCATTTCTGATAATGCACTTACATCTTTTACATTATTATCAGTTAAATCTAAATACGTAAGCTTTGTTAAATTTGATAATGCACTTATATCTGTTATTTCATTAGTACTTATATCAAGATGTTTTAAACTTGTAAACTCTTCTATTCCTGTTAAATCAGATATTTTTTTATTAGAAACATCAATACTTCTTACAAGAATTGCTTCTGTTTTTTGTATTTCACCATCAGAATTTTCATCAAATTTACTAACTAAATAAGCTTTTAAATTCTCATCTGGTATATTTACTATACTATCTTCACTTGCATTTGTTTTTTCTACTTTTAAAGGTTTATCCATTTGTTGTGCATTCATTGATACTATTGTAAATAACCCTAATACTATTAATACAATATTAAATTTTTTCATTACTCTCCTTTTCTTTATTATATAATTTTTTAAAATTTATATAATAACATATATATAATAACATTTTATACTAAACTTGTCAACTATAATTCTAATTTGATACTTTAATTATAAAAAAATATGATGATATTATAGTACCACATTTTCATAAAACATTGCTATCCTGTTTTTTATAACCGTTAAGTATAGATATTAAATTAAAATATTAATTTATTATATCTTAATAGTATTAACTTATTTCCAGTAAAAGTATACACTTTTTATTTTTAGAGTACAACAATCATTATAATTTATTCAATTATATTTTAACTCTTATTTAATTAATATTATTTATGTTGTATAATTAAAATTAACTTCTTTATTTATTAATAAAATTATTTTCTTCTTTTTTATATCTATATCCATTACGTTAACTTTAGAATTAATTTAATTTAATAATTTCCGTTCTTCTATTTTTAATTTTTTATTTTCTTTATATTTATAATATTTATATAGTTTAGTTTTGCCTGTAGTTTTAACTTCTTTCACCTAACATTCGCATTTAAAATCTTCTAATTTATCTTTTAATTAATACTTATGCTTTATTAAATTTCTTTTTATAAGTTTAGTATTCTTTCATACTTTGATAATGGATCTATTAAATAATATTTTTTATTGTTATATGTAACATATTCTTTATAAATATCTTTTTTTATTAATACTTCTATATAATTTTTAGAGACCAGTATTTTATATTTGTTCTAAAATTTTAGTTTTATTAGAACTTGTGAATAACATTCTTCAAACTTAATAAAGATTAGCGGTTTAAAAAAAACAATATATACTATCAATAAACCAATCATAATGCAACTTCTTAAAAAGAGATTCAAATGTTTTGTATGCGACAAAACATTTGTGAACATACTTATAATATTAAATTTAATTCTCAAATTAGTAATACGATTTGTGAAATTGTATTTGAGCATATAGTAACAGACCAAATATACACTTCCACTTCTAGACTAGTAATATTCATATTATTTAGTCGTTAATATTTTCGATAAATATCATCTAAAAAAAATATAAAAAAGTTAATATAGAGATATAGTTGATATTTTAGAAACTAGAACTCAAAAAGATGTAT
>CAMZNW010000051.1 GCA_947313935.1 uncultured Mollicutes bacterium | reverse complement strand
AGATGTAGTTCCAAAATTATATGATACCCCTTTCATAATTTTAACACGAGCTCTTGGTCCGTTATAATTATATCTTTTAGTAACCATTTTCATTCGGTAAAGTCTAATTGGAATGTCTAATTGTCCTTTCATAAATTCAGTTTTAAAGATATTAATTAAATAATCTTCTTTTTCTACTTTTGTTAGAGTTTCAAAGGAATTATTTGTAACCATGATAGAATAATCATTTTCTATATCAACTAACATCTTGTTTAAATTTTCAATTCTTTTTTTCGCTATTTCTTTTTTTTGTTTTGCTATTTCTTTTTTTTGTTTTACTATTTCTTCATGATGTTTTTTTCTATTTTTATACTTATCTTTAATTTTTTGAAACATATACCGCCTTTTTATTTAATAAAATATACTAACTCCACCATGATGAGAGCATGTACCACGATGATGTTGTGAATATGATTCAGTTCCATCATTACAAAGTACTGTTGCTTCAAAATTATAATTTGAGACCACTTGTTCTTTTACTTTTTTGCATCTTCTTTTGCTTTTGCTTCCTCTTTTTCTAAACTATCCTTAGTCAACATCTGAAATTGAAAGACTTCTTCTTTTAAACTATTAAGTTTTGTATATTTAGAGTATGCTTTTTCTATATCATAATCTTGTGATTTTTTCAAATCATTAAATTTATTTTTGTATTTTTGAATTTCTATTTTATCATATTTTTTATCGCTTGTTAAAATATAATTTATTTTGTTATTAGTACTAGATATTTCTTTTTTTATACTTTTATATATTTCTTGATATAACTCTTTTTTTTCATCTTCTATAATAGTTATTTCATTTTCATTATGAATTTTTTTTTCATCTTTTATAAGATTATTTATATCAACCATATTAGAAGAAATAAATAACTCATAATCTTCAGATGGTAATTTTTTAACTTTTGTTTCATATAAATTTAATTGAGTTTGAAATTCTTCCTTATATTCTTTAGTTGCACTATCTGTAGTATTCCCACTAATTAATACTATACTTAAAACTATTATAGCCACTATTATAGCCACTATATATTTTTTGTTTCCCACTATACTTTTCTTATTTGTTTTTTTCATTATTCATTTCCCCCATTTTAATTATTAATTTTTTATCCATATCATTACAACATTTAATTTATGAACATCAATTAAATATATCTATTTTTCATCAACTTCATCTATAAATCCCGATGAAATTATACCTATAGAAATTGCAACGATACCTATCCCAATAATTGCTGAAATCATTCCTATACTTTTGTCTAAAATTGTTACAGGATAAATATCACCATAACCGATAGTTGTAGTACTTATAAGAACCTAATAAAAAGTATTAAAACATTCATAAATAAAAGTTTCTAGTTCAATATTAAATAATATTAAACTAATAGTTAGTATATAAACGAATACTATAGTTAAACACAAATACAACTCATCTTTTTTTTACAAAAACATTTATTATTTTTTCATTATATTTCTTTATCATTTATACTCAATTTCTTTAATCCTATTATGAAAACACTAGTACAATACTAAGAAATATAATTTTCATTAATATATATCAAATGATTGTACTATTTTTTAACAATAAACACTATGTTTAGATGAAACTAAGTACTTAAAAAGAAAAATAAAATCATTTTATATTACAATTTTCAAAATAAAAATAAGAATAAATGAGCTTAATTTAAAGAACTATTTATTCTTGTTTTTGTAAAATGGTCCTTTAATAGACGATTTACCATAACTTTTAATAAAACTTAAATATATTAATATTTAATACTTTATTATTATACCATAAACGAGATTTTTATCAATAATTAAAATGAAAATTTATCTTCATTTTTTACTTTTTCTATTCAATTACTACATATCCCAATGTTCCGTATATTATTTTCTCTCTATAAAGAATAATTTTAATTTTACCTATTATATTTATTTTTATTATTTTAACAATATTTTTATATACATCATTTTTCCATAATTTACAAAGAATAAAAAATTAATACAATTGCAAATAGGAAAAAGAAAAGAGATTTAGTTTTCACTAAACTCACTTATGTAATTAAATATACATACATTTTGCAATTAAAAAGAAAATTGTTTAATGAATATGGTGAAAAGTTATTATAATATTATTAATACTATTTAGTGTTTTACCGTTGAATAATAGATATACTATGATGTTATATGCAGTAATAGTTTCAAATTTAAAACATCCTATAATTAATAAATATTATTAAGTACATTATGATTTATAAACATTTTTTGAATATCTATATCATCTAATTAACATAGTTAAAATAAGTACTTAAATTGAAATTTTTGTTTGTTTTTTTTATTTTTATAAAATAAAAAAGTAACTAAATTTATTATAATTTGGTTACTTAAAATGTACTTTAATATTTTGTTACAACTTTATGAGTGAAATAACCATGCGTATCATAATAATACTTAGTCATAC
>CAMZNW010000050.1 GCA_947313935.1 uncultured Mollicutes bacterium | reverse complement strand
GCCATATCCATAAACTTAAAAATATTAGCCCAATTATTATCAATGATTTTATATATGTATATTCTTTTACTTTTTTTTCTTTTTCTTTACTATCAATATGTCCTTTTGACGATAAAATTTATGTGATTATTACCTTTATGTAACTTGTTATTGTAATTACATAATTATCTAAAACTGAACTAAGTAATAATACTATAAAACTAAAAGAAAAAGTTATTATTACTACATCTAATAAACTTTCTTTCACAATATTAATCATTTTATCATTACGATCAACTTGAAAAAATAACAAGGTAAATATAAAAATAAATGCTAAAACGAATAACATTATAATTAAAATGTTATTAATAAAATGAATATGGATTAATTCTGAAAATTTAAGTTCATTTAAATAATATGATATTTCAACTGTATTTAAAAAAGATGCTAATAATGTTGAAATAAATACAATAATATAATATAATTCTTTTTTTATATTCAATAATGAACCAATACCGATAAAAGTAATAAAAGTAATAATAAATTCATTTGTAATTGATAATTGAGTTAAAAAGAATAAACCAAATAATTTAATTCTCTCATCTGGAAATATATCAATTAATAGTTCTGAAATATCTCGTCCTATTTCATTACGAGATATTTTTAGTAGTGTTTCTACATATACTATTATAAAAATTGTATAAAATGACAACTTTATAATATAATTTAATGCTATTCCATCGTAAATTATTTGAATAGGAATTTTTAAAATTAAAATTCCATTTAACAATAATAATACAAATAATAATATTGATGTTTTGATATAATTTTTAGTTTTTAAAAAATACCAAACTACTACAAGCAGAATTATATAATTTAATAATATCATTATTTATCACCTATTATTCTAGATAATTCTACTTTTAAAATATCATTTACTAATTTTGGATTAGCTTGTCCTTTTGATAATTTCATAATTTGTCCAATCATAAAACCAAAAGCACGTTCTTTTCCAGATTTATATAATTCAATTGAATCAGGTGAATTTTCTAAAACCTCCATAACAAAAGTTTTAATTATTTTTTCATCTGTAATTTGTACTAGCCCTAATTCTTCTATGACTTCATTTGTACTTTTTTTAGT
>CAMZNW010000049.1 GCA_947313935.1 uncultured Mollicutes bacterium | reverse complement strand
CATGGGGATGATTGTGCATAATTATCTTGTCTATTATCAAATGAATTAAATTTTTTAAATTCTTCTTTTGTTTCATTATCATATTCTAAATTCATACCTCTTTTTTTTTTCATTATTCTCCTATAAAATATTATCTTCTATTTTTAAATCAATTATTAATTCGACTTCTTGTTGTATTGCTGATTGTTGATATTTTTTTAATTCTTTTGCTAAATTAGATTTACGATATTTTATTTGTAATAAATAGTTATATTTATTTCTGGTTTTTGCAATATACGGTTTTGTAACTTTAGAAATTATATAATCATCTTTTACATCTATTTTTAATATTAAATTATTTAAAAAATTGTATGCAACTTGTTCCTTTTTATGCCTAGCTATAATCTGACATATATTATAATATGGAATTGAACGATTTATTTTTCGTCGTAGCATTTCATTATTATAAAAACTTTCATACTCATTATTTTTTATATTATTAAATAACATGTATTTTGGCTTAGTTGTTTGAATAATTACTCTTCCTTTTGAACTTAATCTTCCTGCTCGACCCGAAACTTGAACAAGTAGTTGATATAACCGTTCTATCGCTTTTAAATCACTAAAATAAATCGCATTATCTACATTAGGAACTACAACTAAAT
The DNA here is from genome assembly GCA_947313935.1 of uncultured Mollicutes bacterium. Taxonomy (GTDB): domain Bacteria; phylum Bacillota_I; class Bacilli_A; order UBA3375; family UBA3375; genus CAMZNW01. The sequence continues at coordinate 2,633 of CAMZNW010000049.1, read as the reverse complement.
CAATATCTGTAATATCTAATCCTTTTGTTATTATTTGCGTCCCTAATAAAATAAAAGATTCTTCACTATATAATTTATTCATTACCTTATGCAAATATTTTTTTTTCCTCGCTAACTTACCATCAAGTAAAGTAATTTTATTTGGAAAGAATTTTTCTAAATTTTCTGCTACTTGTTCTATTCCAACACCAAAGAAACTTATATCAGTACTTTTACAATTCATACATTCTTTTTCAAACTGTCGATTATATCCACAAAAATTACAATAAATTTTATTATTTGATTTATAATAAGTCATACTTACTTGACAATTTGGACAAATATAAACCATTTGACAATTATTACAAATAACTTGTCGAGAATGACCACGACTATTGTATAAAATAATTACTTTTTTATTTTTTTCTAATTCTTCTTTAATTATCATCAACGTTTGAATTGAGAATATTGTCTCATGTGAATAAATTTCTTGAATTTCTATTTTAGGCAATTCAACACCACCAAAACGTGAATCTAAATAATAATATTCATAAATATCTTTTTTTGCACGTGCATAACTTTCAAAACTTGGAGTTGCACTCCCAAAAACAACTTTAGTTTGATTACTTTTATAATAAACCATAACTAAATCTCTAATTGTATAAAAAGGCATTGTTTTGTTTTTATAAGCTTGATCATGCTCTTCATCAACAATAATTAAATCAAGTTGCTCAAAAGGTAAAAATATTCCACTTCTTGTCGCAATAACTATTTTAATTGTTTTATTTTTTATTTTTTGATGATAATTAAATAATTGTTCTGAACTTGTATCATTATTTACATAAGCAATATTATCACCATATATATTTTTAAGTCGTGCACTAAAAGTCATAATTAAAGTTTTTTCTGGAACTAAAAATAAAACTTGCCCTTCTTTTTCAATTACATCTGCAATTAACTTTAAATATATTTCAGTTTTACCACTTGCTGTAACTCCATGTAATAAAAAAGGTTTAGTACTTTGACATATTTTTTGATAACATATATCTTGTTGTTTTGTTAAAGTATTCATCATCTTATTATCAAACTTATAATTGATTTTGTAAGTATATTCTTCATCTATAACTCTAATAATTTTTTTTTTTTACTAATCTTTCTAAAACACTTGATGAAATACCTAATAAATTAATAATATCTATTCGAGTACTCACCCCTTTTTTTATCAATTCAAGAACATCTTTTTGTCGAGGAGTTATTTTAATTTCTTCATTAATTATTTCATAACCTATTTGTGTTCGAAAATTTATTGTATCATTACTTAATTGTTCATTATACGCTTTTCTAATTTTTTTAGGAATTAATAAATTCATAATCATTTGATAAGAACTTAAATACTCCTCTTGCATTAACTTTGCTATTTTTTTCTGAACATCAGTTAATACATTTTTTTCAATAATTTTAATAATTGGTTTTAAAGGACGACAACTTTCAATAATTTCTTCTTTATCTATTACATACGCTAATGTATTTTTATTGTTAAAATCTACAAAAACAACTGCCCCGAAGTTTAGTTGTTTATATTGACTTTCATCCACAATATAACTATAGCTATTTTGCAATTTAAAATTATTTCGATCAATTACTACATTTATTATTTTCATATAAATATTATAACACTATTTTATATAGTTCCAAAAACTTTTCCATAAACATACATTAAAATAACAAATAGGATATTTTAAATCTTAACTTAGTAAATTATTTATAAATAATATTTATATTATATATTTTAAGTTATATGTATTTAATATCCACAATAGAAAACTAATTAAAGTTTTTCTTCAAACTTTTTATCCAATCAAATAAATAATAATACAATAAATATGCAAAGTATGGGACATAAACAATACGATTATTTATCAATCTATATTAAATATACAAATCAGGAAATTTAAATTTTGTATAAAAAATTCTTAAAATATCTACTTCTATTTTCAATGAAGATATTTAAAAATATCATTTACTAAATAATAGTAAATGATATAATATACTTTATGTGAATAAATTTTCATTTTAAAAGTGTTATTTTTATTTGTTTTCTACTTTTTAATATTTAAATACTACTTTATGTATATAATAACCTTGTTCATTATAATAATACTTTGTCATACTAGTAGTTTTGTGTGTGTTTGTATTATAATATGTTTTAGTATAAGTTTTACTATTTTGATTTGGATAATATGTTTTTATATTTCTTAAATATTTTATACCTAAAGAATTATATTTATATGTTGCATAATCAGTTATTTTACCTTTACTAGAATAATTTGTACGTTCAGAATATGTTCTCGCACCTTTAGTATTAAAATAATACATATTACGCGTTTTTAAATTATGATTTTTATCATAAACATATTGTTTAAATTCTACTTTTTTCATATTTTTATCATAAATTTTATTATTTCGTTGATAATAACTTTTATAACCTGGTTTATATAAATATTGTGCATAATCAGTTATTTTCTTACCATCTGATTGATAATTTGTACCTTCACCACGTTCTAAAGTATTTTTACTATCATTTTTATAATAATATCTTTTACGAGTATCACGTTTATTTTTACTATTATAATGATTAATTTCTTTTAATTTAA
>CAMZNW010000048.1 GCA_947313935.1 uncultured Mollicutes bacterium | reverse complement strand
ACCAACATTATGATGAGATTTTATTTTATGAGAAGTTGAAGTACCACTTTCAATGACATCAGAATATAATGTTCCTTGTGCTAAAAAATTTTCGGATTGTTTGAGATCTAAAAGATTTAATTTCTCTTCAAAAATATTGATAAATGAAGCTCCAATAATTTTTCTTTTTTCTTCTGGATCTGAAATATTAGCTAAATTATTGAGCATGTATTCTGAACAATCATAGCAATGGACATTTAAATCATATTTAGTCTTGAATTCTTTGATTAAACTATCTGCTTCTTTATCGCGTAATAAACCTGTATCAATAAAAATACATGTTATTTGTCCAGGCAATATTTTATTAAGCAATACAGCTGTAACAGCAGAATCGACACCTCCTGATAAAGCACAAATTACTTGATTATCTAAGACTGTTTTTTTAATTTGTTCAGATACTTCAGCTATGTAATTATCCATATTAAAATCTTTATTAATAAGACAAATATTAAAGCAAAAATTTTGTAATAGTTTTTGCCCATATTTAGTATGTGATACTTCTAAATGAAATTGTACCCCATAAATCTTTAAATCTTTAACTTTAATAATTGCTGGATGAAAATCTGTCATGGATATAAGTTCAATTTGTTGTGATACTTTAATAATTGCATCACTATGTGACATCCATACATTTTGAGTATCTGGAGTACCATATGTAAGCGGACTGTCTTTAATAAGATTAATTTTAGTATTTCCAAATTCTTTATGTGAAACAGAGGAAATTGTACATCCATAAATTTGAGCTAAATATTGCATTCCATAACATATTCCTAAAATTGGAATACCTAAATCAAAAATATCAGATTCTATTTCATAAGCATTATCTTCATAGGTACTTTTAGGTCCACCCGATAGAATAATACCTTTTATATTTAATTGGTATTGTTTAATATATGTATATGCATTTTTAAAATGAATTAATTCTGCATAAACGTTCATACTACGTAGTTGCTTAACAATTGTTTGATTATATTGTGATCCAAAGTCAATAACGATAATTTTTTGCATAATACTCCTTTACGTAAAATTTATCATTATAATATAAAACATTATAATCATAGTCTTGAGATATTAAGGTCAAGGTAGAGAGGTACAAACCATTATTTAGTACTATATGATAAATTTCATTAAGTATAACACAAACACAATTAAAAGCAAATATTTTTTAAAAATGAAGTATTATTAAATTTAATAATGTTATATAGTTTATCTTACTTAGAGTAATAGATATACTACTAAATTAACATTCAATAATATTTATAAATTAAATTATTTTAATAAAGAAGTTGATAAGCTATTTTTAAATTTAATTGGTTTAAAATTAGAATAGTATTTAAATTAGGTAGATTTAATAAAGTTTTTATTATTATCATATAATAGTTTATATTATGTCTCCAAAAAGCTTGAAATGACAAAGAATACAAATTATAATATATATTTTTTAATTTTTTTATAATTATTTATTTAATATGAAAAAGGAACTCACAAAATAGTATTTACTATATATATATTTCTAATAATATATTATTACCAAAAATAAAAAGAATGCAACTTTTATTTAATAAAATATTTAAATAAAAATAATTTATTAAAAAATGACAAAAATGTGTTTTAATGTATGTATTATTACATAATAAATTACTTTTTAAAAAATTATGCTAAAATATAGTATATAAATAATAAAATTGGAGAATAAAAAAATGATATATAAAGAAAAGATAAAGTTTGAAAATAAAATATTAAAGATTAATTTAATATTTTTAATAATAATGGCAATAAGTGGAATTGTTTTAGGAAGTTTATCTAATTCTGGGGCAATAAAATTTGATGGAATATTTTCTTTATTTATTTTTGTTACAGTAATAATAGGAATAGTTGTTAATAATACATCATTGCATAAACCATCTAATAAATATCCATTTGGGCAATATGAATTAGGGAATATTTTTACATTATTAAAGATTTTTAGTTTATTGATGTTAGTATTATATAGTTCTTTAAGTGCGACAAAAAATATTATAATGTATTATAATTTTGATGTTAAACCAGATGTATTAATTTTAAAGTATAGTTATATGTATTATGGTTTAATGTTATTTGTAAAGAGTAGTTCAATTTTTTTGTATCGATATGGTAAAAATACTATTAATGATTCCTTTTTAATGAAGGAAGAGTATTTGTCAGCAATAGTTGATGGACTATTAACATTAAGTATTTTTCTTGGAATAACTATTTTTTCTAAAATAACTTTTATTTCTGATATTGCAGATGAGCTAGTATTATTATTAATATCTTTATATTTATTATGGGTCCTTGTAAAAGAGTTAATAGAGATTATTAATATAATGATTAAAAAAGATATTTATATTGATAAAGAATTGAGTTTAGTTGAAGTACTACAAAAGGAAATTAATGAGGTGAATTTTAAATCATGTCATTTTGAAAAAGTGGGAGAAAATTATCGAATTACTGTTATATGTGAATTGAATAATAACGATATCACTAAAGAAAATAAAGATATTTATAATTTAATTAATAGTAAATATGATCACTCTATTATTGAAATACTTTGGGGTTAATAAAAAAAGATAAATTATTCATATAGATAATTTATCTTTTTTATAATTAAATATGTTTCTTTTGTAATAAAGATGTAATAAAATAAATAAAAATAATAATTAGTGCAATAAAATAAAAGAAATGGGCAAATAAATATCCAGCACTAATAAATAAAAATAATAATAAACTTAAGCCAATATTTTTATATGTTTTGAATAAATAAATAGCATAACCAATTAATAAAAAGAAGATTAAACCACCTGCTGATACTTTAAGCCAAATTAAACGTTCTTGTAAATCAGTAATAGTTAAATCATAACTACTAAAAATTATTGCAAAAATAGTAATTATTAAAATGAATAAGGCAATTAAGTAAGCTTGTGTATTATTTTTTGTCATTTGGTAAGTAGTAGAAATATTTTTACGTTTAAAGCCTATATAAGAAATAATAATAAGGACATATGGTAATAAAATAGCCATTGTAGTCATGTTGTATAAACTTAAATAAATATTAGCAGTACTACTTGAATTAGATATAATTAAAAAGAATAAAATCATTATACCGGTCATTAAAATTCCAAATAAAGGAATGTTATTAACTTTTTTATTAATCAATTTATCTGGTAAAATTCCACTTGGGAAATCATCAAACAATACACTAACAGTTGATACTAACCAGAGTACTACTGCAGTTAAGTTTATTAAAGTAAATAAAAACATAATAATTTTTAAAAATATTGGACCAAAACCATAAAACGAACCAACTGCTGCAAACATAATTGGTGTATAGTTTTCAATTGCATTAGTTGGAACTTGTTCAGGAGTTAAAATAAATGTCATAGCAATAAAACCTAAGATATATCCAACAGAAACTAAAATTGCAGCTAAGATAATTCCATGTGGTAAGCTCTTGTTTTTAGTATTCATTCGTCCGACATAATTTCCGACAGTTTCAATTCCTGAGATAGCAAATAAAATCCAAGCAAATGTTGATAATGAAGCAATTGATAGAGTTGGTTTAAGGTTTGATAAAGTAATTGGATTAGCAATATGATGATCAGATAAGAATATAGTACCAATTGCTAAGAATATAAAAATAAGTGTAGTTATTATTGTAATATAACCAATAACTTTACCAATTTTTTCAAAAATTTTTTCGAAATATATTCCAATAATAATAGCTATAATAACTGTTAAAAAAGATAAAAACAAGAAAAATTCTTGATTTTGAGTTGCTGTTAATACACCAGGGACATCTCCATGATTTACAACAACTTCATTTAAAGAATCAAAATTAGCAAACATCCATGATAAAGTAATTGGAACACGACTTGCAACCATTGGAATATAAAATACATTGGCAACAAAATAAGCCCACGAACCTAAAAAAGCCCATTTTTCATTAATACCCGTTTTAATCCAACTGTTCATTCCTGCATTTGAATTGGCATTATAACTACTAAGTTCAGCGATAATTAAAGCTAAAGGGATAAAATAAATCGCTAAAATAATAAACCATGTAATGGATGAATTACCTAATTTAGCGTAGTTTGATGGAATATTTGTCATTCCAAATATTGCAGTAAATAAAAGTAATGCTAAGGTAGTACTAGATAACTGTTTTTTCATAAAAACTCCTTTTTAATGTAGAAAAATAGAGATTTACACCTCTACTTAGTTGAATTTAAATAAGCATATTGTTAAGGCAGCTTCACAATATTTAATTTACATAATTATACGATCAATACTTTCGGCCTTAGTTCACGTATAAAGGTAAAAAACTCAACTTATTAATAGTATAACATTAATTCAACGGGATAATTTAAATTTATAGATAATCATAGCTAAATTTATTATATTTTATGTACTTAAGAATATAATTCTACTTTTATAGGAAATAATACATCTAATAATTTATATATTATTTAAGATATATTAAGTTATTGTATTATAAAACGTGAGGTGTTAGAAAGTGAATAAAGATTTATTACCAAATAAAAAAACTTAAATAATAAAATTATTATTATATAGTTAATTGAATGATATTATAAAAATAATAATGACTAGAAATCAATAAAATAATTCAATTTAATTGTTGTTTTATTTTATATGCTTTAGGATATATTGATGATAAGAAGGTTGAAGAAGATATTCCAATATATAAAAACAAATGAAAAAATCATAAAATTTGATTAATCAATAACTTATATTTCAAGAGAAAATAATTGTAGTAAATCATCATTAGAATTATTAATAAAATTCATTTTAGGAGGAAGATAACATTAAATGAATAATTTTTCTTAGATTACAAAAAGAATAAAGAAAATAAAGAAGTAATAATTGAATGGTAAATAAATGGATAATATTTAATTTATTATTGTGGTTAAATGAACAAGGTAAAACTATTATTATGGTAAAGTATGATCATGAGTTAGTGAGAAATGTAGTAGAATAATAAATTTATAAGGATAAATATAAATGAAGTCTCTTATGGGTTTTCTTTTTTTAAAAAAGTTACTTTTAGTAAAATTTATATATAATATAATGAAATATATCCTGTAAAAGTAATATATATCTTCTATCACTTTAAAATAATACAATAAATAATAAAAATCCTACATTTTTTTATAAATATGATATACTAAAAAAGTATCATGATATTTATTACATACGCGTACGTAAAAATTTAATAAAAAAAGGAGAAAAATGAAAAATAATATGAGAATTTTAGTAGCAATGATTTTAGTAATGTTACCAATTGTAACAATTTCAGCAACAGTATATCATCCAGATCAAAATAGTACTTGGAGTTATGGAATAACTGTAAATAATAATGCATATTCAAATTATTGGAATACAAAGTATACGCATACTTCAACGACAAAAGTTGGTAAGTTATCTTCTAAG
>CAMZNW010000047.1 GCA_947313935.1 uncultured Mollicutes bacterium | reverse complement strand
ACTCGAAAAAATTTTATATTATATATGATTATAACATTATTTTTATCTTATCTTACAATATTTATAATAAACTTATCCTTTCCTTTTAGTTAGTATAACATAAAAAACAACAAATGTAATTTTTTTTTACATTTGTTGCTTTAATAAAAATAAATTATAATATAATTATAATTTATCTTATTTTCCCAATTATTTGTTTTTCTTTTATTACACCATGTTCCCGACTATCAAAACTTATTGGATAATTATCTCCTACTACATATATTTCTTTTGCTTTTAAAGAATATTGTCTATTACTTTGATTTTTGAGTAATGGTTCTATATATTTATTATTTACATATAAATTATTACCTTTATATTTAATTGTATCCCCTGCTTTAGCAATAACACGTTTAATATGTTTTTCATCTTTATAATGAAATACTATTACATCACCACGAACTACTTTTTTTGTTTTGTGAATTAAGACATGCTGACCATTATAATAATTAGGTATCATTGAATTACCTGATATTTTAACTATAGAATAATTACTAAGTATAATTAATAATATTATAAATGTAATACAAAATTTTTTCACAACTCTATTATTTTATCAGCTAAATTAACTAATTCATTATCATGAGAGACCATAATAACTGTTTTTCCATTATCATTTATTTCTCGTAATAAATTAAATATTTTTTTTGCATTATCTTTATCAAGTGAACCTGTCGGTTCATCTGCTAAGATAATTGAGGCTGGTTTAAGTATTACACGAGCTATTGCAACACGTTGTTGTTCTCCTCCACTTAAAGAATATATTTTTCGATTTAGATAATTTTCCAATCCTACAATATTTAAAACTTCTTCCATTTGTGCTTTTTTTTCTATTTTATTTCCTTTTACATATTTTAATGCAATATTCAAATTATATTCGACTGTTTCATTATCTACTAGTGCATAATTTTGAAAAATAAATCCTATCTCATCCTTTAAAAATTTATTTTCTTTATTTTTAGTATTTTTTCCATTAATCCATATTTCTCCACTATTTGGTTTTTCAAGTAATCCGATAATATTTAATAGTGTTGATTTACCACGTCCACTTGTTCCTTTAATAATCGTCATTTCACCTTTTTTTACTTGAAGATTAAAATCTTTTAGAATTTCTTTATCTTCAAAACTTTTATTGATATTTTTTACTTCTAAAATATTATTCACATTTCCCCTTTATTAAAGTAACTAAATTTTTTTTAATTATTTTAT
>CAMZNW010000046.1 GCA_947313935.1 uncultured Mollicutes bacterium | reverse complement strand
ATGTTTTTAAAATAAAAATATCATGAACTCTTTTAGCAGGAGTAAACATTCTTGATATAAAATCTAAATACAATTGTTCTTGTATGTTTAATTGTTCAATATTATCCTCAAAAACTTCTAATACTTCATAATAATTATTTTTATATTTTAAAATAACGTTTGGATTAATCTTTTTATTTATATAAAAATCTATTAACATCGGGATACGACCTAATTTATTTTTTAATTCATCATAATCTTTTTTAATCATTGCTTTTGTTGAAAAATTAGTTGCATCAATTTTTTCTAAAATTTTTTGTTCTGCAATATGCTCAAAATTTATAGTACTTTCTCCTAATACCTGATTTGTACCATATTTTAAAAAGAATTTTAATTCATCTTTATCATAACTTCCATTTCCACTAAGTGCAATTGGAATTAAAAAATTCTTCTTATAATTACCAATAAAATCAATTATTACAACAAATTCTTTATTCTTACTTAATCTTAATCCTCGACCTATTTGTTGAATATATACAATTGATGATTCTGTTGGTCTTAATAAAATAACTTGATTAATACATGGTATATCAATACCTTCATTAAAAATATCAACAGTTAATATGAAATTTAATTGTCCATTTTCTAGTTGTTTTATTGCCTCTATTCTTTGTTGTTCTGTATTTTGTCCAGTTAATGCTAATGCTTTAGGTAATTTATTAGCTAAAATTTTTGCTTCCTCTATACTACTAACAAATACTAAACATGCTAAATTATCACCACTATATGAATAATGATTAGATTGTTGTAAAATATGTTCTACTCGTTGTTCTGAAGTAAGCATATTTATATCTGTCTCTTCACTTATTTCTACATTTTCATTTATTATATCTGTAACTCCATAATAATGAAAAGGTACTAATAATTCATTTTCTAACGCATCTTGTAATCTTACTTCATGAGCTATATTATTATCAAATAAATCATATATATTAAAATTATCATTTCTTTCTGGAGTTGCTGTTAATCCTAACAAAAATTCCGGTTTAAAATAATTAAATACCTTTAAATATGTCGCTGCTCCCCCATGATGGATTTCATCAAAAATTACATACTCAAACTCTTTAACATTAAATGAATTTAATATTTCATCTTTAGAAATTGAATTAATCATTGCAAATAAAAAATCAACATCAGTTTCTTTATGATTAGCATCAAGCAATCCATATTTCTGCTTTGGCATTATTGATTTAAAAGTTTTTATTGCAGCATTTAAAATATTAGTACGATGTGCTATAAATAATACTTTTTTAGGTTTTACATGTTTTACATCAAAAGCTGCTAAATATGTTTTACCAGTTCCTGTTGCACTAATTACTAGAGACTTTTTTTCTCCATTTTCTCTTAATACTTTTAAATTATGTAATCCATCTATTTGCATTTTATTTG
>CAMZNW010000045.1 GCA_947313935.1 uncultured Mollicutes bacterium | reverse complement strand
TCCAAAAATCTCATCCATAAGCACTTTTAAATATGCTTGTTCATTATCATCAATAGATACAAATATAACTCCATCTTCTGTTAATAAATCTCTTGCTAATTCTAATCTTTTCTTCATGAACGATAATCAATAAGAGTGTCTATAACTATCTTCTTTATTTACTAACTTATCATTATATATAAATTCTTTTCCTGTGTTGTAAGGTGGATCAATATATATGACATCTACCTTTGTTCCTATTTTCTTTAAATGTGTTAAAGCTAAAAAGTTGTCTGATTCGATAAGGAGATTAGATTTCGCAGTCTCTCTCTCTCTCTCTCTCTCTCTCTCTCTCTACACCATCATAACTAAGTCTTCTATCTTCTTTCTCTCTTAGGATTAAATAGTTGTTTTTAACAACATCATCTATATTAACCTTATTTCCATCTATTTCATATTCTTCTAAAGAATCTTCAAAATAAAGTTTTAATCCTAATTTAGTATCATCAAGCAAATTAGATAATAATTCCTTAGTACCAACATCTAATTTACTTTCTTTTAATTTTGATTGTAACTCTATTCTTTTATTCTTATCTATGTTCATACATTTATTATATATGAATAACTAAATATAATTTTATGTGTTTAAATTAATTCATAATTCCAAGGAATTCTGAAAGCAAACAACAGTTGTTTAATATTCAAGCTAAAAAATTAGGAAATAGCAATACTAGATATTACTAACTCATCTAAGAAAATATCTTTATCTTTTATTAGGTTTTCGTCTAAAATTAAATATTTCTGTGAATTTTTTATATTATTTTCTTTTATCAAAAATAATGGAAATCTATTTCAAAAAATTATTATCTCATCAAAACATAAGTATTCACTTGATGAAATTATTTTTATTTGATCTTTAAGGTGTAAGTATTTTTCTTCGTTTGTCATTCATCTTACAACACTATGTTTTGAATAAATAAATGTAGAGTGATATGTGCTCAAAATCTCTATTATAAGAATTTTTTTACAATTTTCTTCTATGTATTTTTTATGCATTTTTTTCAACTGATTTTTTTAAATTTTCTTTAAGAAAATGGAATGAGTGTTTTTCTTTGATTGTTGTAAATGAGGGTTTTCCATTAGAAATTACTTTATTATTCATTTCTTTTGTTTTTCCATTGCTTTTTTTAGTGATAAATTTCCTTTTCTGACTGTTTGAGAATCATAAACTTTTGTTATTTCAACAATTGTGTTTCCATTTACAAGAAAGTCATATGATAAATTTGAGTTTTCTGAGCTATCTTTCTTTTCTCAAAAATTAAATGAAAGTTTGCATCTTTGATTAGAAAGTTTTTCTTTGACAATATCTATTATTTTTTCTTCACTAAATCCATTCATATTAAAAATTATAATGTAGTATAACTAGCATTGTAAATAATTTTATGTAAAAAGAAAAGAATCTTTATAATTCTAGTGCAATAGAAAGGAAAGATTTAAATATTAAAATCCTTACTAAAGAGATAGTCGAGGCTTTGAAATATTTATGGGATATGAAAAATATTCTAGATATAAAAAATCTAACTATAGAAATGGATTACATAAAAAAATATTT